>JAIUMG010000083.1 GCA_022565655.1 Alkalimonas sp. | reverse complement strand
AGCTGCAGCAGTTGCGTGAACGACAACAAAGTGCGGAGCGCTGCCAACGTGAGTTGGACCAGCTGCAGCAGCAACAACGTCAGCTCCAGCATGAGCAATCCTTGCTGACAGAGCGGTTGACTCATCAGCAGCAGGCACTGGATACACTGCAACAGACCGAGCAAGCACAGCAACAGGCCAGCGAGCAATTATGGCAGCAGTTGCAACAGCACATCAGCCAGGCAGGCTTTAGCGTGCCAGAACGGACACAACTGAAAACCTGGTTGCAACAAAAGCACCAGGATGCCGCCGACTACCAACAACAGCAACAGCAAAAGCACCAGCTTGAGATTGAGGCAGGCCAGCTCAACAGCGAGCTAAAAACGCAGCAACAGCAGCTGAGTGATATCACCCAACAACTCAGCAACCAGCAAAGCGAGCTGGCAGAGGCTACCACTGAACTTGAGCAACTGCGCCAGCAACGGCAGCAGCTGTTTGCCGATAAAGATCCTAAAGCTGAGCGCCAGCGCTGCCAACAACAACTAGAACAACAAGAACAAGCGGTGCAACAAGCCAAGCATAGCGCCAGCAAGGCCAGCGATGCGGTGCAGCAACTGACTGCCAGCTTGCACACCTTGCAGCAGTCTCTGCAACGCCAGCAACAACATAGCAATGCATTGCAGCATGACTTTACCGAACAGCTCAAAACAACGGAGTTTGCCAGCATTGAAGCCTTTCAACAGGCTCTGCTAAGTGAACAGGAACGCAGCGACCTGACCGCGCTGAAACGCCGGCTAGAGCAACAGCACGACAGCGCCAGTTCACTGTTGCAACGTGCCAGCCTGGAACTGGAACAATTGCAGCAACACCCGGTGGCAACGCAAGCACTTGCCTGCGGTAAAGAGGCGGCAACAACGGAGCTGGTAGCACTGAACCAACAACTGGAAACGCTGGCTCAACGTTTAGGTGAACTTAGCAATCAGCTGCAGGGCGATCAGCAACGTCGTCAACAGCAGCAACAACTGCTCAGTGATATTGCCGATTATCAGCAGCATTACGATGATCTGGCCTACTTGCATGCGCTGATTGGTTCGAAAGATGGCGCCAAATTCCGTAAATTTGCCCAGGGCTTAACACTGGATAATCTAATTTATCTGGCCAATCAGCAACTGCAGCGACTGCATGGCCGCTATCAGTTGCAGCGCAAAGCCGGTGAAGGGCTGGATCTCAGCGTACTGGATACCTGGCAAGGTGATGCGGTGCGCGATACCAAAACCCTCTCCGGTGGCGAAAGCTTTCTGGTCAGCTTGGCACTGGCACTGGCGTTATCGGATCTGGTCAGCCATAAAACCAGCATCGATTCATTATTTCTGGATGAAGGATTCGGCACCTTAGATAGCGAAACGCTGGATATCGCGCTGGATGCGCTGGATAACCTCAATGCCAGTGGCAAGATGATTGGTGTGATCAGCCATATCGAAGCGATGAAAGAGCGTATTCCCACACAGTTGGTGGTGACCAAGAAAAGCGGCTTGGGGCTCAGCCGGTTGGCTGCCCAGTTCGAATCGCGCTGAATGCGGCGCTGCGGATTTCATGTCGCTCATAGGCAATCAGCTTGACATACTATAAATGGTATATATACTCATTTTAATATGTGGACAATTCTCGAGCACAAGCGTATTGATAAAGCCTTGGCGACAGCGCCAATTGAGGTTCAGCAACGCTATGAAAAATGGAAAGATATTGTAAGGATTTCTGGCCCGCAGGGGCTGAAATTGATCAAGGGTTTCAAAGATGAGATGTTATCTGGCAACTGGAAAGGTTTTCGGTCTTCCCGTCTGAATATCCAATATCGAGTGATTTATAAAGTCCAAAAAGATCAGGTGCTGGTGGAGGTTGAACGTGTAACTCCCCATGACTACCGGAGGTGAAAATGAGCGAGTATCGTAAAGCCACCAAGAGAATCGATGTATCCACAGGTGATTCGGTTCGAATATTGCGTGAATTGCAGGAGATGAGCCAGAACGCTCTGGCTGCAGCAACTGGAATTCCGCAATCGACTATTTCTGCTATAGAGAATAATCGTGTTCGCCTTGGAGTTGAACGCGCAAAGGTGCTGGCCAAAGCACTGCGGTGCCATCCTGCTGTACTGGTATTCCCCGGCTGGGATGTTGAGCATGAGTCAGCCGCATAACCATTATGTTGGCAATGAGTATACATCCAGGGTTGTTATAATTTGCCACTGTAAGCATGATCAGGAGAGGCTATACGTACCCTTTCTGCGCGCAAAGCAACTCAGCGATATACTCATCGTACTCCCAGCAGCAAGCTTCAATGAACCGGAGGCTCCAGTGGCGTCACCTTCTGCTTAACGTCGGCTGGCAGCATATCAGTTGCGACAGGGGTTGTCGCAGCATGCCGCTCACCCGCCAAACGGGCACCAAAGTGGCGCAGGCGCTCAAAGCCAAACAGACAAATAGCCACCGCCAGCAAGGCCACTACACTCCCCCCTATACCTAGCACGCTTTGCTCTGAGTAGAGCGTCCAGACAAACTGACCAACACAGAGTGTGGACACCACCAGCAGGGTCGGCTTACGGCCGATACGGGCGACCATGTAAACCCCGAGGGGTGCACCCAGCGCCACCACAGGCGCTGCCGCCAGCCAGTTTTCAAACACACCGGGGGCAAGGCCTGGCCCCACCGTAACTTTTATCAGCACCCCGAGCACAGATGCAAAAGCCATAATCAAAACAGACGTGGGAATGGCGATTTTTAAATCGGCCCGGCTGATCAACACCAGAGCGGTGTAGAGCACCATATCAATACCAACCCCAGTCACCGATACCACCAAGGCTCCCGCCAGCACACCGATACAAAGCCCAAGCTGAAAATCCCAGCGCTCGTCAAACTCGGTCATTCCACTATGGCCAGCGATCTCCTGCAAGCGCCATAGGTGCAACACACCAAAGCTGGCCCACACTACGGCAAACAGCAGTTTGATCCATAGTTCGGGCACCAGAGGAGCAAGCAGAAAGATCCCAAGTGGCAAGCCAAACAGACACCCCAGCATAGCTCCTTTGAGCATGGCCCAAGCTACGGGTTGACGCCGCGCCAGAATAAAAATACTGGCACTGACCATGCCGATGGATTGAATGGCAAAACTAAAGTCACGCCCTAAACTGGCGGGCAGTTCAAACAACAACACCAATACCGGAAAACCAACGGTACCCCCGCCCATTGGCGTAGAACCAGCCGCATAACTGCCAAGCGCCATCGCGACCGCCATCGGCCAGTGCTCGAGCGCCACCGGCCACAGGCTTCTTCCCACCACCAGGTAAAGCCAGACACTGAAAAACAGCATCAGCCACAGATACCAGATCCATAGCTGTTTCTTTGACACTGCATCAAGACTCATCGGGTTATCGTCGGCTCTATTGCTCACAAGAAATTCTATCTTATATGAGTATGCTTAAAATACAAAAGCGATTTGAAAACAGCATGCCAGCCCTCAGCATTGCTAGCTAGAGATTAAAGAGTGAGCTGCTAAACTGCTGTAATTCCTGCTACCCTGAACAGAGCAAGATGGTTTGCATGCATTTTCCAAAGGCTACTCAGGATGTCCGATTATATTATTGCCATTGATCAAGGCACCACCTCGAGCCGTGCGATGCTGTTTACCAAGCAGTTGCATCTGGTGGCAAGCCATAGTGAACCGCTGGATCTGCAATACCCAGAAACAGGCTGGGTAGAGCAAGACCCGGAGCAACTGTGGCAAAGTGTACTCAACTGTATTCAGCAGGTGCTGCAACAAGCCAATATCAGCGCCGGGCAAGTGGCCGCCCTGGCCCTGACCAATCAACGAGAAACCACTCTGCTGTGGGATAAGACCAGCGGAAAAACGCTGTACCCGGCTATTGTCTGGCAAGACCGACGCACTGCCGATCGTTGCCAAACCCTCAAACAAACACATGAAAGCAGCATCCGGGCTAAAACTGGCTTGCTGGCCGACCCTTACTTTTCTGCCACCAAGTTGCAGTGGTTGCTGGATAACGTTACTGGAGCCCGCAAAGCGGCAGAGCAAGGCAAGTTGTGTTTTGGTACGGTCGATAGTTTTTTACTCTGGCGCCTCACCGGTGGCAAGGTGCATGCAACCGATGCCAGTAATGCGTCACGCACCTTACTATTTAATATTCACCAGCAGCAATGGGACCAGGAGCTGCTCTCACTATTTCGCATTCCATCGGCGCTGTTACCAAAAGTCTGCGACAGTGCAACCGAATTTGGTAGCACCACGCCGGACTTGCTTGGCCATACCATTCCTATTCTGAGCGTCTTGGGCGATCAACAAGCAGCCTTGCTCGGCCAGGCTTGTATTGAAACTGGCATGCTAAAAAGCACCTATGGTACCGGTTGTTTTGCCATGGTGAACACCGGCAACAAAGCCCTGCAAAGCAACCATCAACTACTTAGTACCGTGGCCTGGCGGCTCAATGGCGAATGCACCTATGCACTGGAAGGCAGTATTTTTATGGCCGGAGCCACTGTGCAATGGCTGCGTGATAAGCTCGGTATTATTCAGCAAGCCAGTGATACAGAAGCACTGGCCGAAGGCGTCGATTATCAGCAAACCGAGCTGCTAATCCCGGCCTTTACCGGTCTTGGAGCCCCGTACTGGCAGCCTAAAGTGCAAGCTGCGTTGTTTGGCCTGAGCCGTAACAGTGGCAAAGAAGAAATTTGTGCAGCCGCTTTGCGAAGTGTGGCCTACCAAACCCAGGATTTGCTTTTGGCGATGGAAAAAGATGGTATTGCCATTGCCGATATCCGAGTGGATGGCGGCATGACCGTGAATCACTGGTTTCTGCAAGCCCTGGCCGATCTCACCCAGCACAACATCAGCCGTTGCCAGCAAGCCGATGCCACCGTGCTCGGCACCGCTTACCTGGCTGCCTGGCAACTCGGCTGGTACTCACAGCTCAGTGATATCAGCACGCTATGGCAGCAATCGGTTCAATTCACGCCAGAATTAAGCTCTGAACAACAAGCTAGTTGCTACCAAAACTGGTCTGATACGATAAAAAAGCTGCTGGATTAGCCACACAACCGCCATCTTGATATGCGACAATAGAGAGCATCCTTTGACGATATAAGTACTTGCCTCAACATGCAGTGCTTGAGTTTGGTAGTAAAACGATGAACCACGAAATCCGATACCGCTTTGCCACCGCCCAGGTCGCCTACCGTTTTGCCAATGAGCTGAAGCATTGGCCAGTGGCCGATGTAAAAACCAGTCTGCTTCAAGGCGGCAGCGCAGTAAAAGTCAGTTACAGATTTGATGGTATCGGCTTTGATTATACCTGCGCCGAACTGGATGATTTAGCCGCCAAACATGGTGGCAGTGAAATGAGTTAACTTGAAATAACAAGAGCTTTTTCCTTGCATCGAGCCAATCAACCAGAGCACCACAACTTAAAATCAAACTCACTCAGGCAGCTTATTTTGGCATCAGCGATGGTGAATTTTTCATGATGCCATTCTTCGGTTGCAGGAATGGCTACCACCGTCATGCCAGCCGCTTTGGCTGCGCTGATGCCGGTATAGGAGTCTTCAAACACCAGACATTCGGCTGGCGCTACGCCAAGTTTGCTGGCCGCCAGCAAGTAAATATCTGGCTCTGGCTTACCCTTTGTCACCATCTCGACACAACAGTGTGCATCAAAGTAATGACGAATAGCCAAAGTATCGAGTGTGGTATCCATCAGATACTGCGATGAGTTGGTGGCAAGAGCGGTGGGTAACTGCAGATGCCGCAGCAGCTGCAATAAATCGTGCACACCTTTTTTCGCCTGGCCATGCGCAGCAATCGAGCGAGCTACCTGCTCAATCACTGCAGCTTCGGTATCGGCCAGGCTCTGGCCTTGCCAGGGCGATTGCTGGTACCAATACTCGGTTACCGCTTTGGTCGTCATTCCAGCAGTTTGCTTCGTCTGATGCTGGCTTAACGTGACGCCAAGCTGACTAAATACATTGAACTCCGCCTGCTGCCACATCGGTTCCGAGTCAATCAGTACCCCGTCCATATCAAAAATAACTGCCTTGACCACCTGACCTCCTATCATCTGCATTGCAGCAACTATTCTAACCTGCCAGCTTCAGGCTGTCGAAATGTCGTTGCTTGACGACGCCTTTTCTTTCACTCACTATCAATGCTTTCACATCTAGAGGTGTATCCATGCCCAGCTCGCAGCCATTACAGAATAAAGTTATTTGGATCACCGGTGCTTCATCCGGTATTGGTGAAGCACTCGCTATCCGATTAGCCGAACTGGGCGCCAGCCTAGTGCTGAGTGCCAGACGAAAAACCGAACTGCAGCGGGTGCAACAGCATCTGTCTGAGCCTGACAGGCATCTCTGCCTGCCACTGGATATCTGTGATTACCCGAGCCAGCAAACCGCTTTGGAGCAGATTATCAACCACTATGGCAAGCTGGAATGGCTGATCAACAACGCCGGTATCAGTCAGCGCTCATTGGTAATGGAAACCAGCAACGACACAGACCGCCGCCTGATGGAAGTGGATTATTTCGCCCAAGTTGCGCTGAGCCGAACGGTGCTGCCGCAGCTTCTGCAACAACAAGGCCAGCTGGTGTTTATCTCCAGCGTTGCTGGCCTGGTGGGAACTCAATACCGCGGCAGCTATTCTGCCGCCAAAGCCGCTATCCATCTCTGGGCCAATAGTGTTCGTGCTGAGTTGTATGAGCAGGGCATTCGGGTGGCGGTGGTATTCCCGGGGTTTGTTCGTACCGAGGTCTCGATCAATGCCTTAACTGGCGATGGCAGTGCATTGGGCCAGATGGATGACGCTCAGGCCAATGCCATGACCGCCAACGAATTTGCAGCGCAAACCATCAAAGCACTACTAAAAGGCAAAAATTACATTGTGGTAGGTGGCCGAAAAGAGCGGTTCGGCGCCCTGCTGGCCAGGCTGGCCCCAGAGCTGATGTACAAGGTAGTCCGCCGCTCCAGAGTTCGTTAAAGCTGGTGAAAAAAGTCTCCCCAACTGTCGAGAAGCCTAACGAACTGCTGCGTTACAATGACCAGTTTGATGACCCGGCCCTACCAGGCCAGATGCAAATCACCATTCGGTTAAAGCCGGTGCTGGTCGGTACAGAGTTAACCATTGAGCAAAACGGTATTCCCAAAGAAATACCGGCTGAGTTTTGTTATGTCGGCTGGCAGGAGTCCTTGCAGTTGCTCGCGTTATTAACCGAGCCGGAAATAGCCGATGATAATGAATAGCCACTAGCGTACTACCCATCTAATCAACAGCAGCAGACTCAACAGTGCAGTACTGAAAGCAGGCCATGGTGCCAGTATCGATGATCATCGTTCAGGCTACTGATGTGTTTTTTCTTTATCTGCTGCTTGCTACTTCACTTTTCAGCTGACTTAAATAAAGCTGCATAAACTCTGTACGTTTTTCGGCTTCTTTTTTGGCTGAGGCTGTATTCATGCTGCTCGATAACGACAGCAGCTTGGTATAAAAATGATCCAAGGTGTATTGAGCATCGTCTGGTTCTCTGTTTTCACAAAAGCTGTCATCTATTGAGTAAAATGGACGCCCTAGCGCAGAACCTACCTGTAAACACCTGGCTATCCCTATAGCTCCCAGCGCATCGAGTCGATCTGCATCTTGGACAACTTCTGCTTCTTTTGTCTTTGGCTTGATATTGGCGCTATAACTATGCGCTGTAATGGCATGATGAATAGCGGAGAAATAGTCCGCAGGATACCCGATCTCGGTTAGAAACTTGATGGCTTTATCTGCTGCAAATTGAGAGCTTTGCTTACGATTTGGATGGTCTTTTCCAAAGGAAAAACAATCGTGCAAATAGGCTGCTGGCACAACAACTTCTAACATAGCTTTCTCTTGTTGGCAAAGCACTTTTGCAGTATGAACAACTCGCAATACGTGATTTAAATCATGTGCTAAATCTTGCATCATTTCAGCTTGGATATACCTAAAGAGTTTGTCTTCAAATTGATTTAACAGGGTCACTGATACTCCTTTTTCAGTATAATGGCGTAAGCTCTCTTGTTTGGTCTTTCTATGCGCTTGGCTAACCTAAAGAAGTTTAAGACCGATCGCGTATTAAACATGGGCTGGGTGTTGTGAACCTTCAAGGCGCGGCGGAAGCAGCATAGATCCAGCACTCGGTACTGGATTTAAGCGTGGCGTTAATGCGGACATAATCTGCAACTTCGTAGTCATCCGCTTGCGCCAACTCCGCATCGGTGATTTCAAAAACGGTACCCACCACCTCATCCTGCATGTTTCCGGTAAAGCGCAAAATCGGGTGAATGGCTTTGCCACTCTACCTTAACCGACAATAAACAAAGCGTTTCCTTGCATCTATTGCCTTACTTACGGCGGTCAGCTTTGGCTTTAGGCTTCGTTGTTGGCTTGGCTTTCGTTTTGGTCTTGCCCGAGCTTTGCAGTTCAATGGTGGTCGCTGTGGCTTTATTGGAACGGCCAGACACGACCTTGCGCGAAATACTTTTTAACAGCGAATCGCGGGTACTGACTTCAAAGCCCGGCTTGGTGACGCGCTTGATGGTGCTGCCCATCAGCTTTTGAATGCGCTCTAAGCTTTGCTCTTCTTCACGGCTGACAAAGGAAATGGCATGCCCGATGGCCCCAGCCCGCCCGGTACGGCCGATACGATGCACGTAATCTTCTGGCAAGTACGGCAGATGAAAATTCACCACGTAGTCCAGGCCCTGAATATCTAAACCACGGGCCGCAACTTCGGTCGCAATCAATACCTGCAGCTTGGCCGATTTAAAATCCGCAATAGCACGACGGCGCGCGCCCTGGCTTTTATCGCCATGGCACACTGCGGCTTCAATACTCCGTTGCTGCAAGCTGCCTAACAACCGATCTGCCTGCTCTTTGGTGCTGGTAAATACCAAAACCTGAAACCAGTTCTGCTCGGCCAGCAGCTGTTCAAATAATTCGACTTTACGGCTTTCTTCCACCGGATAGACCACATGGTTGACCGTATCCGCTGCACTGTTGGCTTTAGCCACCCGGATTTGCTGGTGATTCTTCAAAATTTTATGCGATAGCTCATTCACTGCAGGCGAAGTGGTGGCAGAGAACAGCAAGGTTTGCCGCTTGCTGGCGGTCATCTGCAGCAACTTCAGCACATCGGCACTAAAACCCATATCCAGCATGCGGTCGGCTTCATCCAGCACCACAAATTCCACATCACTTAAGGTCGCGTGGCCAAGGGCTAAATGCTCCAACAAGCGACCGGGAGTGCTGATCACCATATCGACACCAGCAGCGAGCTTACTGGCCTGCCCGCCCATCTTCACACCACCGTAGAGCGCGGTCACGCTCAACGGCAAAAACTGGGCATAAGCTGTGATCGCATTGGCTATTTGCTCCGCCAACTCGCGGGTTGGGGTTAAAATCAAAGCTCTGGGGCGATGCGCGACCGTGGCTTTTGGTTTATCCAGCATGCGCTGCAATAGCGGGATAGCAAAGGCAGCCGTTTTACCGGTACCGGTTTGCGCCGTCACTTGTAAATCTTTACCACGACGAGCGGGCACGATGGCTTGAGCTTGTACCGGTGTCATGTCACTGTAGCCGCACTCGACCAAAGCGCGCTGTAAATCTGCCGCTAAATCTAAAGATGAAAATTGCATAAGAGTTACTCTACAGTCCAAAATAAGAAAAATTAATCGCTGGCGTTATCATTGTCACCATCAAAGTCGACATGAAGATCACGCGGCTTATGCTTGCAAGCTCTGGCGATGATTTCGACATAAAACTCAGGCAGTTCCTGCGCAACGGCAGCATCAATCTGTTTATTGATATCCGAGGGAAATACTTTTTCAGCCACGTCTTTGGATGCACCAAAGCGACAATCAAAGGTCCAATACCCCATGCCTTCAGGCAGCGCTTTACGCCGCTCGCGGTTCAGATACTTTTTAATTTCATGCTTAATAGCGTCGACCCAACGAGCCGGTTGCAGCTTAGGGTGCGATAACGCGAATGTCTTTTTCATAGATTTCCTACCGATGTGCACCCAGCAGTGTGGCCGAATGCGATTATAAGGCGCGTATTCTACATGGAAGCATAGAAGATAACCGCCACTATCTGCAATTTCTGCAAAATCTATCGCGAATCGGCTCTAGCGCTACACCATTTTGCGATTGGCAATCAGCAAACGCCAGATGATGCAAAGCTCAGTCCTCAGCGAAACAGCTACGATTTCGCCCCTCCGCCTTAGCGCGGTAAAGCGCCTGATCTGCCAGGGTGAGTAGCTCGGCCAGCCGCTCGGTGCTGTGCCGAAACTCGACGATACCGGCGCTGAACTGCAATGGGTAATCGGGAGCAAGTTTCAGGCGTTCAGCAGCAGCTGCGCTTCGCAGCCGATCTAGCACGGCGGCGGCGCCATTACGGTCGGTGCCCTGCAGCACCAACAGAAACTCTTCGCCACCCCATCGCCCAAACAGATCACCAGGGCGCAGCACAGTCTCAGCCACACTGGCGAAACGCTTCAAGGCTTCGTCACCAGCATCATGACCATAGCGGTCATTACAGGACTTAAACAGGTCCAGATCCAGCAGTGCGATGCACAACGGCTGCTGCCGCGCACGAGCATGCTCGAATGCTTCCTGCGCGCGCACTTCGGTGTAACGTCGATTCGCCACCCCGGTTAACAGATCTGTGAAGGCCATACGGCGGTAAAGGAGCCGATGCTTGATCAGCGTGATGACGATCACGCACAGCAAAGCCAGCACGATCAGACCAGCTATAAACAGTATTCGGTTGCGCTGTGCTCTTTCTTTAGATTCGAGTGTCTGGAGCTCCAGGCTTTGTTCCAATTGTTCAACCCGAAAACGTGACTGAAATAACCGGTTGCTACGCTCCCTTTCACTGCTTTCATGGCCATGCAATGCTTGCAGTGCCGATTGCAGATCGGCAATCGCTTCCTCTGCATTGCCAAGTGCTGCCTGAACTTGGCCTCTGACGCTGTAGAAGCGATAACCATTATAACCAGAAGCCCAGTCTGGCCATTCATTGGGTAAGGTGGCGAGCAGATCCATCGCCTCACTTGGGCGGTTATCCGCCAGCAAAGCCACTGCATAGCTGATGATGGTGCTGTACTTGGTAATATGCTCTAAGCCGCTAAGTTTTTCGAGGCTAGCGCTGCAGCTTTGCAGTGCTTCTTGCACACGCCCTAACTTCCCCAACACTTCGCAAAGCCCGGTCTTCGCGTAAGCAACACCAAAGGGGCTGTTGGCAAGGCGTGCCGCCTCCTCAGAGCGGCGGAACTGCTCTGCAGCCCTTTGCAGCGAATCCGTATCCTCTTTCCTGGCCCAGGACATAGCGTCCATAAACAATTCGTTGCGCTACTTTGAGTCACAGGCAATGCATGACATGGCCGCCAACGAATTGT
>JAIUMG010000082.1 GCA_022565655.1 Alkalimonas sp. | reverse complement strand
CAGCGCTGGTGGCAGAACCTGATGCTGGCCATGCCGTTGTGGTTCCGACAGCATATTGCTGCCAAAGCACGACAGAAAAGTGCTCGCCATAAAGCTGGCTTGCAACAAAACCAACCTGACAACATTATGGATGTCACCCCATCGGAAGTAGTACGCGTGATGCAACAAGCAGGGGTGAAACACTTAATTCATGGCCACACACACCGGCCAGCCGTGCATGAGCTAACCGTAGCGCAACACAGTGCCAAACGTTATGTGCTGGGTGATTGGTACCAGCAAAGCAGCTACCTGTACGTCAGTGCCGATGACTGGCGACTCTACTTTAACCCTTTGCAGCAAACAAAAGCGTAAAGCGTCACCCGCCATCGGAACCAACGCGATTAGTTGTAACCAAGCACCGCAGTTGGCTCCAGCTCAGGGCGTTCCGCGAAGGGTTTATTGCCAGCTAATAAGCATGGCGCTTCACCAAAGTGGATTCTGGGCTGCAGGTACAAATCCTGTTCAGGGTTGCTGTTGTTAGCGGGTAGCTCTGATTGAGGTAATGCATTCATGGTGTGTCTCCTTCACCTATTCAAGCAATTAAAAGCATCATAGTCCGTCGATGCTTAAGCTAAGCTTAACCGAGGATTGGTTGTTTTTCAAACAACCCATAACAAAACTCAGCCTTTTAGTGACCTTCAACTTTGGACGCGCCCTAGACAGGTACGCCACTATGGAATTTAAAGTCTTCATCTGCCGATAAAATTAACTCGGCTTCTACCTGCCCAAACCAGGCAACCCGCTCACTGATGTCATGCCCGGCAACCTGCTCCGCCAATTGCAGATAATCTTGATAATGACGAGCTTCAGAGCGCAGCAGTGAGCAATAAAACTCGTTCAATGCTTGGGGCAAATGTGGTGCCAGTTGAGCAAAACGCTCGCAGGAGCGCGCTTCAATGTAGGCGCCGCAAATCAACTTATCGATCAGGGCGGCAGGTTCATAGGTACTGACATGTCGCAGCAAGCCACGGGCATAGCGACTGGAGGTAATTTTCTGATACTCAATGCCATACGACTGCATGATTTCCAGCACCTGATAAAAGTGATGCAGCTCTTCTTTAATCAGCAACACCATTTTATCGATCAACTCCTGACCATAAGGGGAACTGGCTTTTGGTAACATCGACTTTTTCAGCTTACTATCGGCTAAAGTCCGCCAATCGCCCTGCTGACGATAGGTAAAATCTTCATACGGCTTGAGCCACTGCAGTAAGGCTTCAGCACTATGCTCATCAACCGCATACTTGCGGATCAGGTACATCGCACTCTGCGCTGCTTTTAATTCACAGACCAAATGATCGGTGAGTAGTATTTCTAGTTGCTGCGGATCTTTTGCCCGTTCTATCCAGGCAGTTGGGGTGGTACAAGCAAGAAATTGCTGAATTGGCGTTAGTAGTGACTGATATTCAGACTGCAGCATTCGTCGACATCTACCCTGATTTAAAGCGATATATTATACCCAACTCACCTCGAGATGCGAGTTTAAGACTATTTAACTGATCCGGATCAAATTTTATGCAACATCACTTGACGCTGGCATAAAATTTGGCCATAACATAGATATACCTAAGTACTTATTTCGGTATATTTCTGCGGAGCTTGGTCTCTGCGACACGGTGGTAAGTTGTACCTAAGGATAATAATTATGATACTAAACCATTTATGGGGACTGTATGCCCACCCGAAAGAAGAATGGCATACCATTGACCAACGCCACGAAAGCTTTCGCTATAGCTTGGCCCATATTCTTATTGTTGCGCTGATCCCTTCGATTTGCGCATACTACTCTGCAGTGCATATCGGTTGGAGCATCGGTGTAGGTGACACCATCAAGCTGACCTCCGAGAGTGCTCTGATGCTTTCAGTCGCCATGTATGCTGCCTTGATTGCCGGTGTATTTGCTCTGGCATTTCTGGCCCACTGGATGGCACACACTTTTGGCTCTGAGCCAACCTACACCCAAACTCTGGAGCTGGCGGCCTATACCTCTACGCCACTGTTCATGGTCGGCTTTGCTGCGCTGTACCCAGAACTCTGGTTCGTCATGTCGGTCGGCCTGGTTGGCCTGGCATACTCTGTCTATCTGCTGTATGTCGGAGTGCCCATTCTCATGCACATTCCTGAAGAGCGTGGCTTTATTTATGCCAGTTCAGTGGTCACCTGTGGCCTGATTCTGTTAGTCTGTGTCCTGACTACCACCGCAATTTTATGGAGCTCGGGCTTTGGCCCGGCGTTTACCCACTAAGGTCCCCTTTAGCCACTAAAAAAGCCGCTGACGCGGCTTTTTTAGTGGTGGTCAGCATGGCCTACGACCATAACAGTTAATCTTCTTCGTTGTAGGTTTCCAGATTGGTCGCCATCGCCATGGCAGCATTGCGGTTTTTAGCCCCATCACTGCGCAACTGATCCAAACGATTCAGGTAATCCTGATCAATATCATTGGTTACATACACCCCATCAAAAACTGAGGTTTCAAAGCGTTTAATTTCAGGGTTTTCAGAACGGACGGCGGCGATCAAATCTTCCAGAGATTGAAAGATCAGACCATCAGCACCAATATTCTCACAGATAGTATCCACATCATGGCCGTGCGCAATCAGTTCATTGGCAGATGGCATATCGATGCCATAGACATTTGGAAAACGAACTTCAGGCGCCGCTGAAGCAAAATAAACTTTTTTTGCACCAGCCTCACGCGCCATGTCAATGATTTGCTGCGAGGTAGTCCCACGAACAATCGAGTCGTCCACCAGCAGAATATTCTTGCCTTTAAACTCTTGTGTGATGGCATTTAATTTACGACGCACCGACTTTTTCCGCTCCACTTGCCCGGGCATAATAAAAGTACGGCCAATGTAACGATTTTTCACAAACCCTTGACGGTAGGGTAAGCCTAATTCCTGAGCAATCTGCAGAGCGGCATCATTACTGGTTTCCGGCACCGGGATAACCACATCAATATCCAGATGCGACCATTCCCGTTTGATTTTCTCACCCAAGCGGGTTCCCATCGCTACGCGTGATGCATACACCGAGATATTATCGATGGTCGAATCTGGCCGGGCAAAATAGACGTATTCAAAGATACAAGGGCTGTACCCAGGGTTTTCTGCGCACTGCTGGCTAAACAACTCACCCTCTTCAGTGATGTAAATCGCTTCGCCAGGATAGACATCACGCATCACTTTAAAGCCATCCGTATCAAGAGCCACACTTTCGGATGCCACCATGTACTCGGTGCCCGCTTCGGTTTCACGCTTACCAATCACCAACGGGCGAATACCGTTGGGGTCACGGAATGCGACCAGGCCATGACCAATAATTAATGACACCACTGCATAGCCACCACGGACTTTACGATGCAGTGTCGTGACAGCTGCAAAGATATCTTCCGGCTCGAGTGATAACTTGTCACTCAACTGCAGCTCATGGGCAAAGACATTCAGCAAAATTTCGGAGTCTGATGTGGTGTTGACGTGGCGGCGGGCATGCTTAAAGATATCTTCAGTCAATTGTTCTGAGTTGGTCATATTGCCATTGTGCGCCATGGCAATACCAAAGGGGCTATTGACATAAAACGGCTGCGCTTCTGCAATACTGGATGAGCCCGCGGTAGGGTAGCGCACATGGCCGATACCAATATTGCCTGACAACCGCAGCATATGGCGAGTATGGAATACGTCTTTGACCAGACCGTTGGCCTTTCGTAAGCGTAGCGTGTTGTGATCGACCGTCACGATACCAGCCGCATCTTGGCCCCGGTGTTGCAAAACCGTCAAGCCATCGTACAGCGCCTGATTAACCGGATACTTACCAACAATACCAACAATACCACACATTGATTTTTCCTCGCCTTCAACTAGTACCAATAAACAAAGGGACTAGGGCTGTTGCATAAAACTTGAGTGGTTCTGCAAATAGTCGAAGAACCACTCGATGATAAATTTAAACTCGGGAATTAACCGTGACGCTTGCCACCAGTCGGTATTCGCAATGCCAGTGAAAGCATCGACAAAAAACAAAATGGCACTGACCAGCAAGACACCTCTTAGGGCACCAAAAATCAAGCCGAGCACCCGGTCGGTGCCACTTAAACCGGTAGATTGCACTAACTTGCTAATTAAGAAGTTGATTAAAGCGCCGAGGATCAGCGAACAGACAAACAGAATAGCAATGGCAAGCGCATTGCGAAGGATTTCATCATCCAGAGTGGTAAAATAAGCAGCTAGGTAAGGGTAATAATAACTGGCGATGAAAAAAGCCAGGATCCAGACGATCAATGAGATGGCTTCTTTGACAAAGCCACGCACCAGACTGATCACAGTCGATAGTGCAATGATTGCCAGTATGACGAAATCAATCCAAACCATGAAATACCACTGGATACCCGTTCAAGGCGCGCATTCTACCAAAATCGGCAGGTATTGCCTAATTATTTTCCAGTGGTTGGTAGCTGCTGACCCTGAGCTGCTCTACCCCGGTTAACTCACGCAATGTCGCTACTTGTTGCTCCAGCTCACTTCGGCGTAAATCCGGGCCAACGAAAACGCTGGTTAACCTGACCCCATTGCTGTTGGTGATCTGACGGGTATAGGTTCTAAAACCGGCATCCTGCAGTTTTTTCTCCAAAGCCTTGGCATTACTCTCCTGTCCAAAGCTCCCCACCCGAATCGTCCAGGCTTGCTCCGTTAATGCAGGGTTCCCTCTGCTGGCCTCGGGAGCAGGAGTTGCAGGACTTTCAACCTTGGCTGTGTCGCCATTTAACGTGACCTGAGCATAATCTTGCGATGGCAGGGCTTCGCTCTCTGACTCAGCGGCATCCAGGGGTTGCTCATCGGTCTTATGCTCAGCTAAGGCTTCTGCACGACGCTGTTGCACAGCCTCAGAATCAAACACATGCTGCTCTTGCACACCGGCAAATTCAGGTCGGGTCGGAATTTGCTCAAAATCATCTTTGAGTACCTGTTTTTCTCCGTCCAGCAAATCTGGCAGAAACACAACGGCTGCAATCATTAAAATACAGGCGCCCAATAAGCGCTGCTTAAAAGCACGAGTCATTCTGCCTCCGGTGGAAGTGTACTTGTTAATACAGCTGACACAGTAACAAAAGAGCCAAATACCAGCAATAAATCATCCGCAGCCAGAACTGAGTGGGCATGCTGATAGCCAGTAAGTGCATCGTCATACAAGCTAATAGGCTTGCTGCCAGGTAGTATTGACTTCAGCTGCTGCGCTGTGGCACCACGAGGCGCGGGCAAGCCGACCAGGTACCAGTGATCTATCAAAGAATACAATGTGGTCAAAGCGTCCGCTTTTACCTTATCTTGCAGCATACCACAGACCGCATGGATCTTATTGTAGTTAGGCTTGAGCAGGGCAAGTTGCTGCGCCAGATAAGCAATGGATTGAGGATTGTGCGCTACATCCAGCAGGATAGCGGGTTGATGTTGCAGCCACTGCATCCGCCCAACCAACTGCACCTGAGACAGAGATTGGCGAACCACGTCTTCGTCAGGCAGTAATTGCAATTGCCAAAGCGCCATCAGTGCCGTCGCACAGTTTTGCAACGGAAGGTGTACCAGCGGCAAATCCGATAAAACATCTGCACCAAGGCGACATTGCCAAGTATGCTCAGCTTGCTGCCAACTGTAATCGCGCCCGGCACAGAGTAACTGGCTACTTTTCTCTCTGGCGACATCAAATACACTGTCAGGTACATTCAATTCCGCGACAACCGCTGCTTGGTTGGTACGAAAAATACCAGCCTTTTCCCGACCTATCGCTTCACGACTGTTACCAAGCCAATCCTGATGGTCCAGATCAATGGTGGTTAACACGCTCAGGTTGGGGGTGACAATATTGGTGGCATCCAAACGCCCACCTAAGCCTACTTCGATCAAACACAGCTCCGGTTGCATAACTTTAATCAAATAAAATGCCGCCAGAGTAGTGAACTCGAAATAGGTCAGCTCAATGTTTTCACGAAGTTGCTCAACAAAAGTGAATGCTTCGACCCATTTTTCATCGGCAACATCCTCTTGATTGATGCGCAAACGTTCACGGAAGTGGATTAAATGTGGTGAGCTGTACACCGCCACAGTGCGTCCAGAGTCCAGCAGCAGTTGCTCCATACAACGAGCCGTGGTTCCTTTGCCATTGGTGCCAGCAATAAGCACCACCTGACCAGGCAATTGCTGCAAATTGGCTCGCTTTGCGACCTGGAGCACCCGGTCTAAACCCAGCTCAATCTGATGTTGTGGATGGCTTTGTTCGATGTAATGCAGCCAATCATCCAGTGTCTGACACGATTGGCTGCTGATAGGAAGGTTAATGCTCATAAAACCCTGAGCAGCTGGCTTACTCCTGTTCCGGAGCAGGTTGCTGCATAAATTTAGCGACTAATCGGGCAATTGTATCGCGCATTTCACGGCGGTCAACAATCATATCGATAGCGCCATGATCCAACAGGAACTCGCTACGCTGAAATCCTGCTGGTAACTTCTCACGTACAGTTTGTTCAATCACGCGGGGGCCAGCAAAGCCAATCAAGGCTTTAGGTTCACCAATATTGATATCACCTAACATCGCCAGACTGGCTGAAACCCCACCCATGGTCGGATCGGTCATCACGGAAATATAAGGTAACCCCTGCTCGCTCAGTTTAGCAAGCGCAGCACTGGTTTTAGCCATTTGCATCAAAGAGAGCAGAGCTTCCTGCATGCGGGCGCCACCACTGGCAGAAAAGCAAATATAGGGAACCTGGTGTTCAATGGCATACTCGACGCCTTTGACGAACTTGGCACCGACCACGGACGCCATAGAGCCACCCATAAAGTCGAACTCAAAAGCCGAAGCCACCACCGGTATCCCTTTTAACTGACCATGCATGACCAGCATGGCATCTTTTTCACCGGTTTGTTTTTGGGCAGCAACAATGCGATCTTTGTAGCGCTTGCTGTCTTTAAACTTCAGAATATCCTGCGGTTCCATGTCAGCAGCGATCTCGGTTCCGCTGTTGGCATCCAGAAACATGGTCAGGCGAGCACGAGCACTGACGCGCATGTGATGATCGCATTTCGGACACACCCCTAACTGGCGGTCCAGATCGGCTTTGTACAAAACGGCGTCGCAAGATGTGCACTTGGTCCACACACCCTCGGGAATATTACGGCGTGATGACGTTGACGTACGGGGAAGGATCTTTTCTAACCAACTCATATAGATTCCTAATCAGCTTTGCAATGCAAAAAAGCCTTACTTGGGTATAAATGCACCGAAATTCATGAAAACGGTAGCTATTAAAGCATAAAAACGGCGTATGGTAATATAAAAAACTGGTCTTAGTAGTCAGTCCAGTTGCGCGGGTAAGAACAACGGACCCACTGGTGTTGCCGGTAAATCGAACTCTGCCGGATAGTCTACCTTAACCAGGTAAAGGCCACCAGCTTTTGCCGTCGCTGCTGCTTTGGTGCGATCACGGCCTGCCAGTAATTCTGCAACCCACTCAACAGGTTGCTTGCCCATGCCTACCTCCAGCAATGAACCGGTAATATTCCGCACCATATGATGCAGAAAAGCATTGGCTTTGATATCCAGAATGACATAATCCTGCAGCCGCTTGACCTGAAGTGCCATGACATGACGATTCGGACTGTTGGATTGGCAATGCACCGCACGAAAAGCACTAAAGTCGTGCTCGCCCAATAAACATTGCCCGGCCGCGTGCATTCGCTCTGCATCAAGCGGTGTATGGTAATGACTCAAACCTGCTCCCAGAATAGCTGGGCGAAAGGGCTGATTCAAAATGATGTAGCGATACCGCCGGGCGGTTGCAGAAAAACGCGCATGAAAATCATCGGATATCTGCTGTCCCCAACGAACAGCAATACCCGCTGGCAAGTTGCTGTTGGCTCCCATCACCCAACCACGAATATCCCGCTGCGCATTGGTATCAAAATGAACGACCTGACCCGTAGCATGAACCCCAGCATCCGTTCTACCTGCGCATTGGGTTGAAATCTGCTCGTTAGCGACTTTGGATAATGCCTGCTCCAGATACTGCTGTATGGTTGCAACCTCACGCTGACGCTGCCAGCCAAAAAAACCAGAACCATCGTATTCAATTCCCAGCGCAATACGCATCAATACCTCAAACTGCATTCATTAAAAAATCAGCCTGCACCATAATGGCAGCAGGCTGATGTCAAACGTTGAGTCGAATTATATACCCAAGCCACCTCAAGATGCGAGCTTAAGCGGGCTTATCATCCGGGTTTGGCTTGTTGCAGCTGTTTGACCTCTTCTTTGATGCCCTCTGGGGCATCTGAGGCTAAAATTGCTTTAATGGCCTGCTCTGCGCTATCGTGATCGTCAATTTCATAATAAGCCCGAATCAAATCCAGCTGAGCGGCATACTCATTATCATGATCGGACGGCGTCGAATCAGCTGCCAACATATCCTGATAATCTGAAACATCAACATCCATGCTGAATTCGCCATGATCATCCGATGCTTTGTCCGATGCCTGAGCCAGTAACTGATCAATATCCTGAAAATCATCATCTGACACCTGCTTCTCGTCATCTGAGTCGATATCAACAGCCATGCTGTCATCTGTGGCATCATGGGTAGCCACCCGCTGCGCCATGTCTTCCAGTTCTGACAATAACTCATCAAAATCGGTGTTTTCCAGTTCAGTATCGCCTGAGTCCTCTTCAAGCTCATTGGCTTCCGGCTCATCCGTTTCTTCCGCTGCATCCTCTGCTATATCGTCGGTATCCTCTGCTTTAACTGGCTCAGCAGTTGGATCGCTCGCTTCAGGCTCTGTAACTTCAGCTTCTGGCTCATCGGCTTCTTCAGAAATATCCTCGGCAACTGCAGCCTCTGCCTCATCGGGAGCCTCTGGCTCAACAGTTGGCTCGCTAGCTTCAGGCTCTGTAACTTCAGCTTCTGGCTCATCGGCTTCTTCAGAAACATCCTCGGCAATAGCTGCCTCTGGGTCATCGGTATCCTCTGCCTCAACTGGCGCAGCAGTTGGCTCGTTCGCTTCAGACTCTGTAACTTCAGCTTCTGGCTCATCGGCTTCTTCAGAAGCATCCTCGGCAGTAGCTGCCTCTGCGTCATCGGGAGCCTCAGGCTCAACAGCTGGCTCGCTCGCTTCAGACTCTGAAGCTTCAGCTTCCAGATCATTGTCATCATCCGCTTCGTCTAACGTATTATCCTGCTCATTGAGCTCAAGCTCAGGATAGTCTTCCAGCACTTCGCTTGGGTTTTCGACTGAGCGGGCTGCCGCCGATAACGGAATCACGGAGTCATCATCCTGATCAATCAAATCGGGGCCTTGCTCAGTGTCCAGTTCAGCTTCCGTATCAGCAGGAAACTCATCTTCCAGGTCAGCATAATCATTTAGATACTCAGCTTCGGCCTCAGCTTCATTTTTTTGCTCAGACTCGGCATCTTCAGGCTCATCCTCAGACGGGTCAACCTCGGTTTCTTGCTCCTTAGCGCTTTCTTCCTCAACTGGAGCAGCAAATAATGCATCAATATCTGCATCGTCCATGTCCTCGGTTTCAGCAGGCTCAGTAAGGCTGTCATTCGACTCCAACACCGCTTCTTCAGCAGCCGGTGCTGGCTCTTCATCCTGCTCTGAGCGGATCGTCTCGGCATCATCCAAATCAGCCGTGTTCTGTTGCTCTGCTATATCTTCATCACTCAGCGTTTCATCCACCAGAGACTCGGCAAACGCATCCAGCTCAGAACTATCAAAGCGTTCTTCGTCTTCATCGGGTTGCTGCAGTTCCGATGCTTGTCGGCTGGTTTCATCGTCCTGCTCATCTAAGGTCTCAGCAGAGCTTTCAGGTTCAGTGTCAGTATCATCGCTATCAGTGCTAGCTTCATCATCGACCCACTCACTGAAATCATCGTCATTTTGAGTCGTCTCATCTTCAGGCAAATCATCATCTGGAATATCAAGTTCAATTTCTTCCAGCAACTCATCTTCTTCAAAAGACTCTGCTTCCTCTGTCTGCTCCGCTGACTCCAACTCATCATCGGCATCATCAGCCTCGGCAAACAAGGAGTCTAAATCATTGCCAGATAAAATATTATCCGGGTCAAAATCGTTGTCTGATGCATCTGCTGATGAGTCCTCTTCATCAAGCTCTGGACTCTCAGCTGGTTCATCCTCCACTAACGACTCAGCATCCAGTAAGGAGTCGTCATCAAGTAAAGCATCGTCCTCATCAAACAGGCTGGCATCATCGGCTGTATTGCTATCATCCAGCAGATCATCGTCATCCAGCAAGTCATCGCTTAAATCGACCGGGCTGTCATCAACATCCTCATTAAATGCATCATCCAGCAAAGAATCATCTAAGCTAAATAACGAATCGTCCAAATCGGAACTTTCATCTACATCAGGCAGCGGTGACTGATAACTCTCAGAGGGAGCCTGCTCAGAGGTAGCCGCTTCAACGGTCGCTTCAGCGCGCTTACTGCGCCTTTTGACCCAAAAAAGTAGCGCAACCAATAATGCCAATGCAGGTACCGATGCCGCGACAGCCCAAAATGCAGGGCTGGCGGCAAGCTGTTGCCAGAATGCGGAAAAACCTTGCTCAGCTTCAGCTTCCTGCAAAGCTTGTTGTTGGGCAACCCACTCTCCCTGCTCCCGCACCAACGCTTCCAGCTGTTGCTGAACCAGCGCATCTTGCTCTAGTTGCAGTTTTAATTGATCCAGCTGCTGCTGAACAGCATCCAGAGTATTCTTGATGGCCATATTTTCTTCCATCATGCCTTCAACCAGCATCATGGATTCACCAAAACGATAACGAAGTTGTTGCAGCTGTTGCGCTTGCTCCTGCTCTATTCGTTCCAGGTTTTGTTGCAACTGCTGATCCACCGCCGCTGGCGTTGCTTCCGCTTCAGCTTGAGCAGCCTGTAACCGCCGAGCCCAACTTTGATCATCTGCGGCTGATTTTTGTCTGGCTAGTGCAGGGTCAACGGCTCGCATTTCTCGCAATGACGGCACATCCAGCATGGCGCCGGTTCGTAAGTGATTAAAGTTATTGTCTAAAAAAGCATTAGGATTTTTCAGGTACAGGGCATACATCACCTGATACATATCCACACCCGATTCAGGACGGATCTGTTGCGCCAGGCGCCATAAGGTATCGGTTGGCGTAATGGGGCCGAGTTGTTGAACACGACTTTGTTGATCCAAAGCTTTAGGGCCACGGATCTGGGTCCCGGTGTCGTTGGCAAACGCCACTGTCGAAAAATTGACAAGACAAATGAGAATGATAATTCGCCAACTTTGCATGTATGTGTCCTAAATCCAACCGGTCATTGCACGAATGTGTGCGGATCCGCCATGTTCAGCCAGGATCCTGTGATTTTGAATCGTTCGTCTGTGATGCTAGCATGAAACTGTCTGCCCGTACGTCATGCAAAAGGTGTTCCATTAAATAACAGAC
>JAIUMG010000081.1 GCA_022565655.1 Alkalimonas sp. | reverse complement strand
GGTGGCGACCCAGCGAGTGGAAAATCACGGCCGCCATCGGGATCAGCACCACATAGCCAAGCTCGGAAGCAGTATTGGATACGATGCCTGCAAACACGATGGTTACGGTGACCATGCGCGGTGAGGCATTCATCACCAGACCACGCATCGCGGCAGAAATTAACCCCGAGTGTTCAGCCACACTAACGCCCAGCAGTGCCACCAGCACCACACCAAGCGGAGGGAAACCGGTAAAGTTGGTGACAAGGTTGGAGACAATGCGTTGTAAGCCGTCGACACTGACCAGATTAACGACCTGAATGACCCCATCCGCGGACCGCCCTGCCGCACCTTCTGGCCGCGGGTCAAGCGCACTGACATCGAAGAAGGATGCAATGCCGCTACCAAAAATAACGGCCAGGGCAAATAAAGCAAATAAGGTGACCGGGTGAGGTAGCAAGTTACCTAACCATTCGACGGTATCAAGGAAACGAGTAAACCAACCCCGCTTCTCTGATGAAGGGTACTGTTGCTGTGGACCAGCTGACATGCGAAACGCCTCTTATCATTTAGGTGGATAGCGCACACTGTAGAGTTGGTCTTTAGTGCCAACTTATCGTATTTCAACGCTTTACTGATAAAATCATGGTGAAGCAGGACAAAATCACCAGTGAAGACCCTGAAAAACGGCTGAATGCGTTATCTTTATCGTTATAAATTGGCCAAACTCTATCACAACCCCAAGCAAACAGGAAAGCCGATCAGCCCATCCCGCCCAGCACAGACAGCTAGATGTCTGTAATTGGCCAGGATAATACGCCTAAGTTGCTATATAGCGCTAGATATAGCACTAAAGTACCGTTGTTGTTCCACCGCCGCTTGCCTAGCATAAGCTAAAGCACAAAGTCTGACGGAATCAGGAGTATTGTATGCAAGTTGTCATTACCGGTGCCACCGGCGGCATAGGCTATGCCATTGCCAGCCACTTTGCAGCCCAGTCGCATCGGGTGGTGTTGGCCGATTTGGACGAAGCGGTGATTGAACAGAAAGTGGCGGAGTTGCGCCAGCGTGGCTATCAGGCTGAAGGCTGTGTGCTGAATGTCACCGATGCGGATGCTATCGCCCGCTGTGCCGAGCAATACCCGGCAGATATACTGGTAAACAACGCAGGTATTCAGCATGTCGCCCGGCTGGAAGATTTTCCGGCTGAAAAGTGGCGTCTGCTGCTGGAGGTGATGCTGACTGGCCCGGCGATGCTGACCAAAGCCATGCTGCCAGGCATGCAGCAACGCAATTTTGGCCGCATTATCAATATTGGCTCTATTCATGCGCTGATAGCCTCGCCCTACAAGTCTGCCTATGTCGCTGCCAAACATGGCTTGCTCGGGTTTAGCAAAGTGGTGGCGCTGGAGAATGGTGCCAATAACATCACCATCAACACTATTTGCCCGGCCTATGTAAAAACGCCGCTGATAGAGCAGCAAATTACAGCTCAGGCGAAAGAGCACAATATCAGCGAGCAGGAAGTGATCGATACCATTATGCTGGCGCCGATGCCGCAAAAGGCTTTTATCGATTTGGATGAAATTGCGGCCAGCGCGGCCTTTTTATGCAGTGATGCCGCCCGCCATATCACCGCCCAAACCCTGGTACTCGACGGCGGCTGGACGGCACGGTAAACTCAGTGACAGGTGCGGTTAAAAGTAATCGTCGTTGCTTATAGTGCCTATATTGTCTTCCCGGAGCCTGCATGAAAGACCCAGCTGAACTGATTGCTGAACAAGGCCACATCGGCCTTGGCACCATCGCTGCAATCTCAGTGTTGTATCTGGTGATCCTGTTCACTGTCGGCTATTTTGGCCGCCGCATTGATGGCAAGCACCCTTTGGCTCCCTGGGTATTCAGTTTTGCTTTATCCATCTATTGCACCTCCTGGGCCTTTTATGGGGTCACCGCCCAGGCCGCCGTGAATGGTTGGTGGATCCCGCCAACCTACATTGGTTCCTTTATTTTATTCTGGCTTGGTTTCCAGTTGATGGCCCGCATTGCCATTGCTTGCCGTCGCTATCGCATTACGTCCATTGCTGACTTCATCGCCACCCGTTTCGGCCATTCCCGTGTGTTGGCGGTCAGTATCACCTTAATCCTGTTTATGGCGATTATTCCGTACATCGCCTTACAACTGCATGCGGTTTCTACCAGCATTAATGTGATGGTGTCATCCGAGCAAGCATCGCATTGGTATCAGGATACCGGCCTGTTTGTCAGCCTGTGGATGGCGGTATTCGCGCTGCTGTTTGTCAGTAAAAGTGCCAAGGCCCACCAGCCTAACCCCGGGCTGATGACAGCCATTGCCTTTGAATCTCTGGTCAAGCTGTTGGCCCTGGTAGCGATCGGGGCCTTTGTTTGTTGGGGTATTTACGATGGCATGCAGTCCATTTTCAATGCGGCACAAAATCATCAAGCGGTGCAGCAGCTGCAACGCAATGCTTTGCCCACCCATACCTACTGGGTGCATGTGTTGCTCGGCTTTACCGCAACCCTCTGCTTGCCGCGCATGTTCCATGTCTCTTTTGTTGAAAATCAGCGGCTGGGGCACCTTCGCAGTGCCCGCTGGATCTTTCCGCTGTATTTGTTACTAATGAGTGTGTTTACTTTGCCGGTAGCTTTAGCCGGCGTCATGCTGCTGGGCAATGACGTCAATATTGATTTAGTGGTATTGCAGCTGCCAATGGCGGCAAATCGCACCGATATCGCCTTACTGGCTTATTTAGGTGGTTTCTCGGCCGCCACCAGCATGGTGGTGGTCGCGACCGTAGTACTCGGGATCATGATCACCAACGAACTGCTGACCCCACTGTTATTCCGCGCCAGGCAAACAAGCCACAGCCCGCCGAGCTTACTAAAAATTGCCAACTTGCGCCGTGCCGCCATGCTGGTGGTGCTGTTTCTCGGCTTTGTCTATTACCGCTGGATCGGCACCGAAACTGGCCTGGCGCAGCTTGGGCTGATGGCCTTTACTTTGGTGGCGCAACTGGCACCGGCATTGATCCTTGGGCTCTTGTCACGCCGGGTCAACCAGCAAGGCGCTCTGGCCGGTCTGGTCAGTGGTGCCTTGGTCTGGGCTTATATTCTGCTATTGCCAGAACTCAGCCGGGCCGGTTGGCTTGGTACCCAATGGCTGCATAGCGGCCCCTTCGGTATAGCCTGGCTGGCACCGCATCAATTATTTGGCCTGGGCGCCGATGCCATCACGCTGGGTGTTTTGCTGAGTCTATCCATCAATATTCTGATGGTGTTGCTGGTCAGTCACTTTAGCCAGACCCGGGTCGGTGAATGGCTGGAAAGTGGTCGTTTTTTGCAAAAGTCCGGCAATACCAGCAACAACAGCCGCCAACCCAACCTATCGGTGCAGGATTGCTATTTGCTGCTGCGCCGTTTTGCCGGTGAATCGGAGGCCAACCGGGTGTTGCAACGAACCTTAAAGAGCAACCCGCAAGAACAGCAAACCCCTGCCCCGCTTAACCTGATCCAATCATCGGAACGAGCCTTATCGGCTGTGATCGGTGGTGCCTCCATGCGCCTGGTGATGGATGCCGCCAGCCGCCATAGTCAGTTGCCGCTGGAGTCAGTTGCTCGCTTTGTTGATGAAGCCAGCCAGGTGTTTCAATTTAATCAGGCGCTGTTGCAGGCGACCATTGATAACATCAGTCAGGGTATTAGCGTAGTGGATGCCGATTTACGGCTGATAGCCTGGAATCAGCGCTATCTGGATATGTTTGATTACCCGGCCGGCCTGGTTGAAGTTGGCCGGCCGGTGGCCGACCTGATCCGGCTGAATGCCGAGCGGGGATTAATTCTCAGCAGTGATGTGGATGCCGAAGTTGGCAAACGGCTGGCTTTCTTACGCCAGGGCAGCAGTTATAAATTTCAACGGCCGCAAAAAGATGGCCGGGTGTTTGAAATGCAAGGCAACCCCTTACCTGGCGGCGGCTTTGTCACCACCTTTACCGACATTACCTCCTTTGTGGAAGCTCAGCAGGCGCTGGAACAAAGCAATGTTACCCTGGAGCAGCGGGTAACCGACCGCACCCAGAAGTTGGAAGCACTCAATCAGCAGTTGCAACAAGCCCAGCAGAAAATTGAAGCCAGCACCCAGGCAAAAACCCGCTTTTTTGCTGCTGCCGGCCATGATTTAATGCAGCCGTTTAACGCTGCGGCCCTGTTTGCCAGCCTGATCAAAGAAAAATCCGACAGCATCGAACTGGATCAACTGAGTGAACACCTGATCAGTTCACTCGATTCAGCAGAAGAGCTATTAACCTCCATTTTAGAGCTGACCAAGCTGGATGCTGGGGTGATTAAAGCCAGCCATCAAAGTGTGGCGCTGAGCGAAGTGCTGGATGATATCGCCCGTGATGCCGCGGTGCTGGCCGCTGAAAAGGGCTTGCAGTTTCATTATCTGCCCAGCAAGCTAGCCATCACCAGCGACCGAAAGTTGCTGAAGCGGGCCTTGCAAAACCTGCTGGCCAATGCCATTCGCTACACCGATCATGGCCGCATCGTGCTGGCGGTAAAACGCCGCGGAGCGCACCTGCAAATTTGTGTGCTGGATACCGGCATCGGCATTGCCGAAGCGGATCAACAGCGGATTTTTGAAGAGTTCCAGCAAGGCGATAATCAGCACCAAAAAGGCCTGGGGCTTGGTCTGGCCATTGCCAATCGCATCACCAGCATGTTGCAGCATCCGTTGCAGCTTCACTCCACGCCCGATCAAGGCAGTTGTTTTAGCGTGCTGGTACCGCGTAGCAGTCAGCCGATAGCCGCAGTGCGTAACTCGCAAGAGCAAGGGATCCATGCCAGCTTCGGCAACAAGCGTATTTTGTTGCTGGATAACGACGCCCAGTTGCTGCAGGCGGTCGCCGAACTGCTGCGCAGCTGGGATTGCGAGGTCCATGCCATCAGCAAGCCGGAGCAGGCCTTGCAGGCGATACGCCAGGGCCTTAAACCGGATTTGTTGTTATTCGATTTCCACCTCGATCAGGGCGCCACTGGCGTGATGGTGGCCGAACAACTGGCCAATCATTTCTCACTGCAACTGCCGGTGGTGATCCACTCCGCCGATCACAGCGAACAGGTGCGTGAAGCCGCGCTTAATGCTGGTTTCCACTTCCTGCTCAAGCCTTTGAAACCAGTGACTTTAAAGCGATTGTTTCAGCGTTTATTGCGCTAAGGTTTATCGCTCAGACGATAGATACTCATTGTCATAAAAAGTACGCAGCCAGTGCGGGCGGTACAGCGCCATTAAAGTGACTGCCATGCCATTGAGCAGCGCCTCTGGAAAGCTGGTCAACAGCGCCAGCAGCAGGTAGTTGTCCTGAATAATGTGCCAGGGGTAACGGCCGTCAAGATACAACCAGGCTGAGGTCAGCCCCATATGCAGCAACATAGTCAAAGCGGCAGCAAAGAAAGCCGCCACAAAAATATAGACAAACAAATGCCGGGGTAAGTAGTAATAGCTAAACCAGAACATCAAGCCGCTAAATAACGCAGGTAAGACAAAGGTAGTCAGGGCAAACCAGCCACCATCCGCCAAAGGCACCTGCCCCAGCGCCAGCAGCACCGCAAAAGGCAACAAGCAAATCCAGCTGGCAATGCGCCAGCCATGACACAGCACCAATACGGTTACCGCTAAAAAATGCACGGCCAGGCCATCGTAAATACTGGCTTGCATCAGCCAGAGCACCAGCAGCACCGCTGCCGAGCCAAACACCAAATGCTGATACTCCGGCTCGGCTTTTAGCTTCGGCCAGAATTCACGCGGAAAACTTAACCAAAGCCCAATGAGCAGCCCCAACCATCCCAACAGACTTAGCACCATCCTTGCCCCCATACAGCAAAACGATCACTGATATTATGCTAGCACTTTTAACTGCACAGCTCCTCATTTATGCAATGTGTGAGGGGCAGGACGATTTAAACCCGCTAGGGCTAGACGGCTTTGATAAAGAGTTGCTTAGGCTCGCTGGCTCTGCCATCAGCAGCGACTGCATTCTGGCAATGGCTAGCGAAGCCAGCTAGTATATGAGCAATATGCCTGCAGAAATGTGTCTGCTTTTCAGGGCAAGATGATCCCCTGACAGAGGCATTTGACGTGGAATGTGGTTCCGCTTGGAGACAGCATGAACGATGAATCGATTGTTCGGTATGGGATCGACGCGGAGGATAATATTTCTTTCGTAGATGAGGGATGGTCCCGCTTCGCACAGGAGAACGACGGAGCAGAGTTGATGCCCCCGGAGATCCTTGGTCAGTCTCTGTGGGATAGCATTACCGACCCGGAAACGTGCCATATTTATCAGAAAATCGTCTCCCGCGTTCGACAAGGTAAATTGGCAAGGTTTACCCTACGGTGCGATGGCCCGGCATCTCGGCGACTGCTGGAAATGAAAATCCGTGCGGCGTCAGATGGCTCTGTCGAGTTTGAGTTGCGCACCATTCGTGTCGAAGACCGCGAGCCGGTGGCCCTGCTGTCGCGGAAAATGCCGCGCTCGACTGAGCTGCTTCGAGTCTGTGCTTGGTGCAATCGTATGGATGTGGGATACGGCACCAATGACTGGGTCGAAGTCGAGGACGCAACGGAGCGCCTGCAGCTTTTTGAGCTTAAGCGGCTGCCGCAACTGACGCATGGGATCTGCAAGGACTGTCTCGAGTCGATGACGGATACGATGGACGAGATGGAGGCGGATGCTGAGCCAGGCCAAGGCCTGGGTTGATGCCGAGCGAGTGCCCTTGCGTACCCGTGTGAAAAAGTTATTGCAGTGAATCGCAGCGTCGCCGGATTGCGAACCACACGTGGAATACTCAACCACAAGGGGCAGCAGGTGAGGTGCTTCATCGTTTATCGGTTGTTCGCGTAAATAAAAAAGGGCAGCCCTAGGGCTGCCCAATCAAAGCCTCAACCAAGCTTTAAAACTGATTCATGGTATTGTCTTTGCCCGATGCTTTTAGTGCAGCATCGCCAGAGAAATACTCTTTGTGATCATCGCCCATATCGGAGCCAGCCATGTTCTGGTGACGCACACAAGCGATGCTTTGGCGGATCTCTTTACGCTGCACCCCTTCGACATACCCCAACATCCCGGCGTCACCAAAGTACTCTTTCGCCAGATTATCGGTTGATAACGCAGCCGTATGGTAGGTTGGCAAGGTGATCAGGTGATGGAAAATACCGGCTTCACGTGCCGCATCGGCCTGGAAGGTCTGGATGCGACGGTCTGCTTCCTGCGCCAGTTCGGTGCTGTCATAGTCGGCACTCATCAGTTGAGCACGGTCGTATGCGGAGACATCTTTGCCCTCTTGCTGCCAGGCATCAAACACCTGCTGACGGAAGTTCAACGTCCAATTAAAAGATGGGCTGTTGTTGTACACCAGCTTGGCATTCGGTACCGCCTCGCGAATTCGATTCACCATGCCAGCGATCTGACCAACATGCGGTTTTTCGGTTTCAATCCACAGTAAGTCAGCCCCATGCTGTAAGGACGTAATGCAATCCAGCACCACCCGGTCCTCACCAGAGCCTTTACGGAACTGGAACAAACCACTGGCTAAGCGCTTTGGTTTTAACAACTTGCCATTGGCTTTGACCACCACATCACCATTGGCGATATCATCGGCATTGGTCACATAGTCGCCATCCAGGAAACTGTTGTACAAATCACCCAAGTCGCCCGGTTCATTGGTGACGGCAATTTGCTTGGTTAAACCTGCACCCAATGAGTCAGTGCGAGCGACGATCACGCCATCGTTCACGCCAAGCTCCAGGAAGGCATAACGCACCGCGCGGATCTTTGCCAGGAAGTCGGCATGAGGAACCGTGACTTTGCCATCCTGGTGACCACATTGCTTTTCATCCGACACCTGGTTTTCGATCTGAATGCAGCAAGCACCGGCTTCAATCATTTTTTTCGCCAGCAAATAGGTGGCTTCTTCGTTGCCAAAACCAGCATCAATATCGGCAATGATCGGCACGATATGGGTTTGATGATTGTCTATTTGCTGCTGTAGTTCTGCTGTTTTTGCCGCATCACCAGCCGCTTTGGCGGTATCCAGCTGGCGGAATAATCCACCCAGCTCACGGGCATCGGCCTGACGTAAGAAGGTATACAGCTCTTCAATCAGGGCCGGAACCGAGGTTTTTTCATGCATCGACTGATCAGGCAGCGGGCCAAATTCAGAGCGCAGCGCGGCAATCATCCAGCCTGACAGGTACAGGTATTTTTTATCGGTGCTGCCAAAATGCTTTTTAATGGCAATCATTTTTTGCTGGCCGATAAAACCGTGCCAACAGCCTAGCGATTGGGTGTATTGGCTGCTATCGGCATCGTAATCGGCCATATCTTTGCGCATAATGGCGGCGGTATAGCGGGCAATATCCAGGCCGGTTTGAAAGCGATTCTGCAGCTGCATACGAGCGGCGTATTCCGGGTTAATGGCATTCCAGCTGCTGTCTTTAGAGCTGATCAGTGTAGACAATTGGTCCAGAGCTTGTTGGTAAGACATCATCATTTCCTTCAGGGCTGTTCTTGGGTGTGACTTTAATCTAGCCCTAACCATTACATAAATGAAATCAATAAATATCATTTTAAACATTCACTGAATATATACCAAGAAACCGCCGGCCACCTTACCTGGCTCGCACCCGATAAGCTCAGTAATCAGCTGATTTTTAATGCTTTATATCTGGATGATGTAAATAATGAGAAACAGTCACCTGGCTGTGAAGCAACCAGCAGCGCTGATTTGTACAGAACAGCGGTAAATTGGCAGCAAAAAAGCTCACTTTTATAGATTTTGTGAATGCAGGTGATAACTGGTATCAATTAAACAAATAAGTGGAGTGCAGGAGGAACCCGGGAGCAAGCCAGCCTAAGCCAGCTCATCCGGTAACTTGAGTTTCTCGAATAAAATGCCAGCCTGAGTCCGGTTATTGACATTCAACTTGCGTAAAATCGCTGATACATGCTGCTTGATGGTGGTTTCCTGTACATTCATCTCATAAGCAATTTGTTTATTCAGCAAACCATCGGCGATCATTTTCAATACTCGAAACTGCTGTGGCGTCAATTGCTCCAGCCGGTGGGCGAAGTCCTGGTCTATCAGCGCACTGGCATCGGCGATATCCTGGCTTAATTCAGCCGGTACCCAGCTATCGCCTTGCTGCACGGCAGCAACCGCTTCAGACAGCACATCCAGCGGGGCCGACTTGGGCACATAGGCCGCTGCGCCCAGCTGCAAGGCTTGCTTGATCACCGACGGGTCTTCGACCGCCGACACCATCAAGACCATCACATCTGGATATTCAGTACGCAAGGCGGTTAAACCGGCAAAGCCGTCGGCTCCGGGCATTTTTAAATCAAGAAAAATTAAACTGGTATCCGGGTGTTGTCGCAGCAAAGCCCAGACTTTATCCATATTTTCGGCTTGCAATAACAGGGCGTTATCGCCAAGTATGGTTTGTGAGGCTTGAGATAAGGCCACCCGAAACAACGGGTGGTCATCCGCAATAATGGCAATCATGGCAGCTCTGAGTTCAAACTCAATGAAAGGTACTGCTATCATGCCGGAACTGCCAGAGAAGGTACAGTTCCGGCTGCTTGGTGTATCCGATAGTATTGCTTAGAAGCGATAACCTACCGTCAGGCTGATGGTGCGGGGATCAATATAATAGCCCGTAATGGTTTGCTCTCCTGCTAAAAAAGGAAAGTTATAACCTGCTATCCGGGCTTGTTTGTTGCCCAGGTTTTTGCCCTGCAGCGCAATATCCCAGTGACCATCATTGGAGTACCAGTTCACTCCGGCATTCAATACCGTATATCCCCCATAGTCCAGCATAGAAGGCAGCTCAAAGATCTGCGTTGCGCTGCGATACGCGGCACTAGCTGTCATTACAAAGTCTCCAAGCTCGGTTGGCACCGTATAACGACCAGCAATAGTTGCGGTGGTTTTTGGGGTATTGGCAAATGACCAAAGCTCTGAAACATCAATAACCGACTGACTTTCTGGATCGAAAAAGTCAACTTGCTTAAAGTTTGCGTTCAAATAGCCCAAAATAAAACTCAGATCCAGCTGACGGCTGGCGGCAAATAAAGCTTCAATTTCACCACCTTTGATATCCGCACTTGCAGCATTAAGCACTTGTGATACCACATTATCCGGTACTGCACGTTGCACAGTAACCTGCATATCATCGTACTTGGAATAAAAAGCAGCGGCATTCAAACGCAACCGCTGATTAAACCACTCACTTTTTATACCAAATTCAAAAGTATCGACTGTTTCGGGTTGGTAGGGGTCAGCTGCATTAGGGTTAACACTCTGAACTGCTCGCATATCAAAGCCACCCGACTTAAAACCATTGGTGTAACTGGCGTAATACATCAGGTCATTGCTATGTTGATACTCCACGCCTATCCGAGGCGAAAAGTGACTAAAGCTTGCCTTATCACTAAAGTCAGACTGCACTTCCAGAATAGTGCCGTCGGATTCACGAGGGGATTTATTGCCTAGATACATAAAGCGGTAGACATCCGCTTCTTTGTCATCTTTGGTGTAACGCCCACCTAAGGTAAGCGACCACTTTTCATCCAACTGATAGCTGCCTTGCGCATACACCGCAATACTATCAGTATCAACACAGCCACCGTTTTCAATAGTCACACCGGCTCCAGCCACGATAACAGTACCAAAAGCACCACAGGCTTCACCAGTGTAGTAATAAAGGCCTGATGTGAACTTTAACTGATCTCCATTGAATATAAACTGTAGCTCTTGCGATGTTTGCTCATCTTCATAGAAAGCAGGAATATCCAGAGAGGGCAGTGGTGTTGAGTCAAAGTCAATATTGGTATCTGTTTTACCTTTCCGCTTTGCTGTAATGGACTTAACTGTCCAATCATCACTTATATCCCAAGTCAACGTCACGGACTGACCACTGGTTTCCACTTTGTTATCTACCGGCATACTGGTATAAGAGTCATAAACACTATCAGTCAACGGTGTTTCCGGCGATAACAAACTTTGTGTCAAACGGTAACCACCTTTCGCATTAGAGTCATCCACGGTTTTATCTGCATTGAGATGAACCCTGAAAGTATCCGACACCTGCCACAGCGCACTGACTCTTCCAGAAACCAAGTCTTTGTTGTAATTGTCATCACCCGTATTGATAAAGGTTCCAAAGCCGTCACGGTTGAAAGTGGCAAAGGCACCACTGACAAAAAAGCTGTCAGATAAGGCGGTTTGGCCGGATACCCGGAGATCACGCTGATTGTAACTACCGACAGTTCCTCGGAGGCTGAATTCATTATCCCCGGTCAGTTCGCGCGTTACATATTTGACAGCACCGCCAATGGTATTACGGCCATAGAGGGTACCTTGCGGCCCACGTAAAACCTCCACCCGTTCCACATCATACACATCCAGTGCTGCACCTTGCGGTCTCGCAAGATAAACATCATCAATGTAAATACCGACACCAGGCTCAAAGCCCCAGAGTGGATCCTGCTGTCCGATACCTCGGATATAAGCGGTTAAAGTGCTATTAGTACCACGTGAGATTTGTAATGTAGTATTTGGTGAGTATTGCTGCACCGAAGTAATATTATCTACTCCACGTTGCTGCAATTCAGACTCTCCGATTGACGTCAC
>JAIUMG010000080.1 GCA_022565655.1 Alkalimonas sp. | reverse complement strand
CCGGTAATGGCCAGGCGGTAACCACAGCTGGGTGGATTTAACTTGGGCCATAAAGCCGGGGGTATCGGTGAGTACAATGTTCTTATCGAGCTTGATACGTTGCTGCGTTTTGGTCACACCGGCCTCATTGCCGGTTTTTGCAATGGTACGCCCAGCCAGAATATTGATAAAGGTGGATTTGCCGACATTGGGGATCCCCATAATCATCGCTCTGGCTCCTTTCAGGCTCAGGTTACGCTCTGGCAGCAATTGTTCGCACAAGGCAAGCAAGCGCTTGATCGGCTCTGGTTCATGCTGGCTGGTTGGCAGGGCTCGAATGCCGCGTTCCTGTTCGAGGTGTTCAACCCATTGCTGAGTTAACACCGGATCGGCCAGATCGGCTTTATTAAGCACTTTGATGCAAGGTGTCTGCTTGCGTAATTGCGCCACCAGTGGATTTTCACTGGAGTAGGGAATACGGGCATCCAGCATTTCGATGATGATATCAACCTGAGGCATCACCTCGGCAATTTCTTTGCGGGCCTTGTGCATATGGCCGGGGAACCAGTTGATCGACATAGTAAACTCTTGATGCTAAACAAGCGCCTAGTATACTGGATTATAGTCGGAAGGTTCTGTTAAAAATAAGATAACAGGGGATAAAGCAAAGCGAAGCTGGCCAACAAGGGTAAGGTTAAGCCGGAGTTGATAAAGTAGGGTTTCATTTGAATCACACCCCATTGCTCGAATAACAAGGTAATGCAGCCAATACCAAGCAATGGAAAGACGATTTGTAGACTTTGTTCAGAAATCATTGTATTCAGCACAGGAAAAAGCCACATCACCAAGGGCTGCCCCAAGGTGGTGAGAATCAGCAGTAACAAAAGAATAATAATTTGCCATGCAGAAAACTGTGGTTGTGACTGTAGTGGCTCCATGCTTCACCCAGTAGAACTATGTCTTGTAAAGTCCGTTGATGTAGAACCATTTTAGGGTTCTACATTTTACATTGTAAGTCTAAAAATGTATCGTTTTGTTACCGTCGTGAGGTTACTTGAAGGTAAACCATTTGTCAATCTGTCACTGATCAGAATTTGAGCGATCAGATTCAATCAGTGGCGGTTGAAAGCGACGAATTTGCACCACCATGCCAAGGCGCGGGTGGTCGATGTAATGTATTTCACCACTGATCACCCGGCGGCTGAACTGGATGCGATGCTGTAGTATAGCGCCTTCTTCTGCTGGTTGTCGCAAGATAAAGTCGGTATTTACAAATAAATAATGATCAAGGTGCACCCGAACAAAACCATCCAGTTGCCATAGTGGTGGTAACCGCTCGTACTTATGGCGCTGCGTTTCTACCTGCTTGATGTGAGGCAGACGGTACAGGCGGATGGGGCCATTGTCACTCAGTTGTTGATAGCGTTGCTCGATCCGTTGCAGCAACGGGTCTGCTCGCAACGAAATGCTATCAGCACGTGCTGATAGCGTGGTGCTGTCTGCTTCGCTCTGCAGTCGCTGTCGTTGCAGATCATAGCCAGCGTACCAACGGCTGGCTATGCTACGTCGATCGGTCACTGGGGCCTGGCGAAAGCCGCTGTGTAGCAGTACCTCGATGCCAGCCTGTTGGTGTAACTTTTGCGCAATCTCGGTGAGTTCTAGTGCATCACGGCTAACTAAGTAGGGCCTGCTCTGATGAACTGGCTTAGCGACCGGCTGTTGCAACAGCCGCGGCGGCAACGGGGTGTCATCAATCCACTGGTTGTTGGCAAACAAAGGTTGTTGCCACAATGCGGGTTGCGGCTCAAAAATACATAACGCATTGATTTCTGGCAGGCGAAACCGCTTGATGTAGTGGTCTAGGTTGATGGGTTGCTCATGGCTGAACGAGGACGTGATCTCAGTGGTCGGCTTTGCGGTTGGTTGTGTTGAGCAGCGTTCAAGCTGACGTAGCAGAGGGGTGATATCCGGTTGATACAACGCCTGCAGCAAATCAAAGTAGCGCGCTGGCGGTGTGAGCTCGTCATTGGGACTAAACTGCTCGATTAAGGCGTTGTCGTGCTGACGCTGGAAGATAATCATTTCAACTTCGAACCAGCGATCGCCACTGACAACCCGGGAGGCATCGATCACATTTGCGCTAGCCGGGTAAGCGGCCAGTCCAAGCAGGGCGATAATGAGCAAACTGTGTTTCATGCGTTCTCCATCTGGTGACTGGCAAAATTATGCAGCAATCGCTGCACGAAGGCCAGCCGCTGTTGTGTATCGGTTAAATCGGCGCTGAAGCGCAGTTTTTGCCCGCCTTCCAATTTAAAGGTATTGGCCTGCGTCTGGATCAATTCGATGATGTAACCTGGCGCGACTGATGTTTGTTCCATAAACTCGACATGGCCACCTTTGGCATGCGCCTCAATCCGTTTGATACCCAGACTTTGTGCCTGCAATTTAAAGTTAGATACGGCAACCAAATGTTTGCTGGCATCGGGTAATAATCCGAAACGGTCGATTAACTCAACCTGAACTTCGTCCAGTTCTTGCTCAGAATTGGCGGAAGCAAGCTTTTTGTAGAACGACAACCGCATGCTGACATCAGGAATGTAACTTTCAGGAAAGAGCGCAGGGATCCGCAGCTCAATCTCGCTTTGCTGGCTCAGCAATTGGTCCAGGCTCGGTTGTTTGCCGGATTTCAACGCATCGACGGCCTGGTCGAGCATGTCCATGTACAGGTGAAACCCGACCGACTGGATCTGGCCGCTTTGTTCATCGCCCAGCAGTTCACCGGCACCACGTATCTCCAGATCATGGGTGGCCAGGGTAAAGCCTGCGCCCAAGTCTTCCAGGCTGGAGATGGCATCCAGCCGTTTAGTGGCATCTTTGGTCAGGCGTTTGACCGGCGGCGTCAGCAGATAAGTGTACGCCTGGTGGTGTGAGCGGCCGACCCGGCCTCGCAGCTGGTGCAATTGCGCCAGGCCAAATTTATCGGCCCGATTGATGATCATAGTGTTGGCGGTCGGCACATCGATGCCGGTTTCGACAATGGTTGAACACAGCAACACATTAAAGCGCTGATGGTAGAAATCTGCCATGATGCGTTCCAGGTCGCGTTCACGCATCTGGCCATGCGCGATGGCAATGCGAGCTTCTGGCAGTAGGGTTTCCAGCTCTTGTGCCATATTGTCGATAGTGGCCACGTCATTGTGCAGAAAATACACTTGACCGCCGCGCAGGATCTCCCGCAGCACAGCCTCCCGGATCAGTGCGCTATCAAACTCCCGTACAAAGGTTTTTACCGCCAGCCGCTTGGCTGGTGGTGTGGCAATAATCGATAAATCACGCATGCCAGATAGTGACATATTCAGCGTACGTGGGATCGGCGTTGCCGTCAGTGTCAGAATATCGATATTGGCCCGCAAGGCTTTGATCTTCTCTTTTTGTTTGACGCCAAAGCGGTGTTCTTCATCGACAATCAATAAACCAAGGTTTTGAAAGTGAATATCGTCCTGCAGCAATTTATGGGTGCCAATCAGAATATCCACTTTGCCGGCGTTGGCATCGGCCAGAATCGCTTTTTGTTGTTTGGGGCTGATAAAACGAGACACCACTTCAACCCGAACCGGCCAGTTGGCAAAGCGATCGCTGAAGTTTTCATAATGTTGCTGGGCCAACAAGGTGGTGGGTACCAGGATGGCAACCTGATGGCGATCATGCACGGCGACAAAGGCTGCACGCATAGCAACTTCGGTTTTGCCAAAGCCAACATCGCCACAGACCAGCCGGTCCATGGCTTTGGCTTGCTGCATATCGTTCAGGACGGCTTGAATGGAGTCGAGCTGATCGGCGGTTTCTTCAAACGGAAAGCTATCGGCAAAGGCGGCGTACTCAGCTTGATCCAGTGTAAAGGCATAGCCTTTTTGTGCGGCGCGCTGGGCGTATATATCCAGCAGCTCGGCGGCGACATCCCGCACTTTTTCAGCCGCTTTTTTACGGTTGCGCTCCCAGGTGTCGGTGCCCAGTTTGTGCAAGGGGGCATGCTCTGGTTCGGCGCCACTGTAGCGGCTTAGCAGGTGCAGTGAGGCCACTGGCACATAGAGCTTACTGGCCCCGGCGTATTCAATGGTGACAAATTCTGCACTGATGCCACCGGCATCCAGCACTTGCAAGCCCTGATAGCGGCCAATGCCGTGTTGCAAATGCACCACCGGTTGGCCAGGGCTGAGTTCGGCCAGGTTACGAATAATGGTATCGGACGAGACCTGTTGGCTGCGTTTCTGGCGACGTCGCTGGCTGATCTTCTGGCCAAACAATTCGTTTTCACTGATCAGGGCCAGCGGTGCTTTGTGTTCCAGCAGCACCCCTTGCTCCAACTGACCGACCAGAATACCGAGATCGTCTTTGCTGTTTAAAAAAGCCTGCAGGCTATCAAACTGATTCAGGCTGACTTGAATGGTTTTGAGCAGTTGCAATAAACTTTCGCGCCGGCCTTCGCTTTCCACGCAAAATAAGGCCTGGCCTTGCTGTTGTTTCAGCTGCAGCAGAAATTGTTGCACCAACTGCAGTGGTTGTTTGTTTTGGTGCACGATGCTCAGTTCAGGCAGTGGCACACAAGGTGCGTTACCGCTGCCGGTTTTAGCGGGCAGGGTGGCACTGCTGAGCTTGATGCGGTTAAAGGCTTTTAACTGCGAAAATAGTTGGTCGACCGGCAGATACAAGCTGGTTGGCGGCAAAATAGGCCGCAGTGGGTCGACGCAGCGATCCTCGTAGCGTTTTTGCAGTTCACGCCAGAACTTATCGGCACTGAACTCGATATCGCCCAGCAACATACAGGTACTGCTGGCGGGCAGATAATCAAACAAGGTGGCGCTTGATTCACTGAACAGCGGGAAGTAATACTCGATGCCAGCCGGAAACACACCTTTACTGACTTGCTGGTACAAGGACTCCGGCTCGGTACGGGCGGTAAATTGTTCCCGGTAGTGGCTGCGAAAGCGATCAATGGCCGCTTGATCGGTGGGGTATTCGTGGGCAGGTAACAACTCGATCCGTTCGATGGATTCCAAGGTGCGCTGACTGTCCGGGTCGAAAATACGGATGCCATCAATTTCATCGTCGAAAAAGTCGATTCGATACGGCAACTGACTGCCCATCGGATACAAATCGAGCAAGGAGCCACGCACAGAAAACTCACCATGCTCCATCACCTGATCGACAGCACGATAGCCGACGGCGGTCAGTTGTTGCTTTAGCTTCACCAGATCAAGCTGCTGTTTGGTTTCGATCAGCAGGCTATGCTGGGCCAGATAATCCGGGCTGCAGACCCGCAGTAGCAGGGTATTGATCGGCACCACCACGATGGCTTGGGTTTGTTGCGGTAGTTGGTACAGAGTTTTCAGTCGCTGCGAGATAATATCCTGATGCGGTGAAAACACATCATACGGCAGCGTTTCCCAATCGGGCAGTGTCAGGATAGTGACATCGTCATCGGCAAATACCCGTAATTCTTGCTCGAGCCGCAGCGCCGCCGGGGTATCGGCGACCACCAACAGGTAGACGTTGGGGTGTTGGCGAGCTTGTTCAACCAGAGTTAATGGTAAAGCCGCACCATGTAGCTGGCCCCAGTGAATAAGATCACCTTGCTTTTTTAACGCAGGCAACTGTTGCAACACCGCGGCAGTCATTCGTTGAGTCATAGTGTGTGAGTCATCATTTGTAAGACAGTCTATTCAGAGATATCGGTAGTCATTGACTTCGCATGCAGGTTATTTCAATACCCCTTGCGGAAGCTGCATGGTGACGCAATGCAAGCTGCCATATTGCTGGATCAGCGGCAGGCAATGAATGCCTATCACCTCATGATCCGGGTAGGCCCGGCGTATTTGCGTCAGCGCAACGGCATCCTGGCTGTCATGGTAGGTAGGTACCAGCACGGCATCATTCATCACCAGATAGTTGGCGTAGCTGGCTGGCAAGCGTTCACCATCGGCATTAAATTTTGCTGCAGGCCAGGGCAGTGGGATCAGGTGGTAGGGCTGCCCATCCAGCGTTTTTAGCTCGGTAAGTTCCTGTGCCATGGCTTGTAACTCACGGAAATGCTCATCTTTTGGATCACTGCAACTGACGTACACCAAGGTTCGGTTAGGGGCAAAACGCACCAACGTATCGATATGTGCATCGGTATCATCACCAGCTAAGTAACCGTGTTCCAGCCAGAGAATACGCTGCAGGCCAAAATGCTGGCACAACTGTTGTTCCAGTTCTGCCTGGCTAAGGGATGGGTTGCGGTTTGGGTTGAGCAAACACTTTTTGGTGGCAAGCAAGGTTCCGGCGCCATCGGATTCGATGCCGCCCCCTTCCAGCACCAGATCGATGCGCTTTTTCGGGATATCAGCGATGCACTCGGCCTGAAACAGTTGCTGATTGATGTCGTTGTCGAGGGTGGCATTGAATTTATCGCCCCAGGCGGTGAAGGTAAAATCCAGCAAGCAAGGTTGGCCCTGTGGATCAACCACGGTAATAGGCCCATGGTCACGCGCCCAGGTATCATTGCAGGGGGCCTGTACCAGATGCACCATGCTGCTGTCGATGCCATCTTCGCTCAGTAAGCTGCTGACTTGGTGCTGCACGGCATCATTGTGGCAGATAATCACCAATTGCTGTCGTTTGGCAATGGCTTTGGCCAGTTCGCGATAGACCAACTCAACCTGATCGAGCATGTAGGCCCAGTCGGTGTCGCGGTGTGGCCAGGTTAGCATGATAGCATCTTGAGGTGCCCACTCGCTGGGTAGCTTGAAATCTGACACTTGGGATCCTTTATTCACTGGTGTCGCCGGCGTGGCGGCGTTCTTTCTTTAATTTTAACTGCCGGGTTTGTTCATGCAAGCTGGCGCGTACAATCAGTTCCTGATCTTCATCGCGGATATGGCGGTACACCACATCAACCAGCTGTTGCTCTTGTTGTGGTCGGCATTCTATAACTTGTCCCAGACAAAAAACAGCGCCTTCACCCTGGGCTAAAAAGATTTTCAATTGCAGCCAGTCACCGACCTGCAGCGGTTGCTCACTGAGCAAACACAGGCCAGAGCCGCCATAGCTGTGAGTGTAGTAGCGAAACTCTGCCTGATCTTGTTGTTGCAACACGTAGTGCATCATCAGATCCATTTTTTTGGCCATGTGTTGCAGGTAACGACAGAGCTCATCGGCGACATCACCCAGCCGGGACAAACTGCGCAACGAGGAGGCATTAAGCTGGACCATCTCACCCGCCATCAAAAATGGCTCTGGGATTAAGGCAAGAAAATCGTCTTTGGATAGATCATCACCCCCCTGAGGCAATGGCTCAGCGTTGATGCGGATCTGGTCTTCAATCTGGAAGTAGTCGGCAAAGTCTTCTTTAAGTTGTGTCAGCTGATTTTGATCCATAAGGCGGCCTTTTGCGGATGCTGAACGTTGAATTGTCTGATACTATTGCCTCCAACTTTACCACTTTACGGTGACATTGTCCTGAAGATTAGGATGCAACTTCCAGTCAGTTTATGGATCGGCCTGCGCTACAGCCAAAGCCGCAAAGGAAATGCAGTGATTTCCTTTATTACCTTGTTCTCTATCGCCGGAATTTTTCTGGGCGTGATGGCGTTGACGCTGGTTAGCTCGGTGATGAATGGCTTTGAAGGCGAACTAAAGAAACGTATTCTTGGCGTTTTGCCTCATGTGGTGGTGCAAACATCTGAGCAGGCCAGCAGCGGCTGGCAAGCGCAGCTATTACAACGCCACAGCGGTATCGACCGTATCAGCCCCTTTGTAGAAGCCGAGGCCTTGGTGCAATCACCGCGTCAGCTGACGCCTGTGCACCTGCAAGGTGTTGAAGTGGATCAACTGCCTGATTTTATGGCACAAAGCCTGATGGTTGGTAGCTGGCAGCAGTTAGATACCGGACGCTACCCCATCGTGCTGGGGCGTCAACTGGCGGAAGAGCTGGAGGTATCCGTTGGTGATCGCATTCGTATATCGCTGGCTCAGGGCGGCAGTTATACCCCGTTAGGCTGGATGCCTAGCCAGCGTTTATTTACCGTGACAGGCTTGCTCGACACCGGCTCAGAGCTGGATCAACTGCTGGCTGTGGTTAAGTTGACTGAATTGCAACGCCTGGTGCCACAAGCTCCGTTGCAATGGCGTATTCAGTTGGCTGAGCCTTTTCAGGCACCCCAGCTCAGTGCTGCGTTACATCAGCAGGCTGACTTTAGCCTGGTGCGGGACTGGCGGCAAAGCCATGGCAAACTTTTTGCTGCCGTGGCGATGGAAAAAGCCATGATGTGGTTGATGTTGCTGCTGATTGTGGCGGTAGCGGCCTTTAATATTGTATCTGCACTGGTGATGATGGTGACGGAAAAGCAGGCCGAGGTCGCCATTTTAAAAACTCAGGGCATGCAGAATTACCAATTATTTACCATTTTTGCCATGCAAGGCATGAGCAACGGGGTGATTGGTGCCATTAGTGGGGCCATTGCCGGGGTACTGCTAAGCAGTTACATCAACCCACTGCTTAGTCTGTTTGGTGTTTATATCGCCGGTGGCATTGAACTGCCGGTGCTGATCAATGCGTCTCAAATTTTAATGATTGTTTGCAGTGCCTTAGCACTGACCATGTTGGCCGTGATCTACCCGGCCTGGCGGGCGGTGCAAATTGAACCAGCGGAAGTGCTTCGGGATGAGTAAGGTGATGAATAAAGTGTTATCTGGCCAGCAACTGGTGAAATCCTTTCGTGATGGTCAGCATCTGACCCCGGTGCTAAATGGGGTAAGCCTGGAACTGAACCCGGGTGAAATGGTGGCTATTGTTGGGAGTTCGGGTTCAGGCAAAAGTACCTTGCTGCATTTACTGGGCACTCTGGAGCAGGCCGACAGTGGCAGTCTGCACTTGATGGGCCAGGAAGTTGCCAGTTTATCTGAGCGGCAAAAAGCCAAGCTACGCAATCAGCATCTGGGTTTTATTTATCAGTTTCATCATTTACTCATGGATTTTACCGCGCTGGAAAACGTGGCTATGCCGTTGCTGATCCGTGGTGACAGCAAAGTTGAAGCTGAGCACCTAGCCACTGATATGTTAACGCGGGTCGGCTTAGCGCACCGCCTGACCCACCGGCCTTCCGAGCTAAGCGGTGGTGAGCGACAGCGGGTTGCTATCGCGCGTGCCCTAGTGGCCAAGCCTGCCTTGGTGCTGGCCGATGAACCGACAGGGAATCTTGATCACACGACCGCAGAAAGCATTTATGCGTTGCTGCGCGAACTGAACCAGCAATTTGGCACCAGCTTGATCATCGTTACTCATGATCTGCAGCTGGCTGCCAAATGCGATACCCACTATTTGATGCACGATGGTACCTTGGAGCAGGCAGATGGCTAAGTCAGGCCTGCTGCAACAAGCCGGGCTCTCCTGGCAATTGGCGCGGCGCTACCGGGCCACGCGGCATAGCAATGCTTTTATTCGCTTTATTTCAGCCTCGTCAACTCTGGGGATAGCGCTGGGTGTGGCGGTGCTTATTCTGGCGCTATCGGTGATGAATGGTTTTGAGCAGGCGTTAAAAGATCGCTTGCTGGCGGTGATCCCTCATGTTGAGTTGCAAGCCGTGGATGCCCAGATTATGGGTTGGCCGGAAAAACTGCAGTCTTTGAGTGAACATCCAGCGGTGACGGCCTCGGCACCATACATCAAAAGCAATGGTATTTTACGAAGGGGGCAACAGGTTAAGGGCGCCATGGTTCGTGGCGTTGAATTGGAGGCCGAGCGAAAAATCACTAATTTTGCGCAGTATCTGACAGAGGGGGATGTTGCTTCATTAGATGCTGGTTCGATTATTGTGGGCAAGGGCGTCGCTGAAGCCTTGGGCGTTGAGCTTGGCGAGCAATTGCAGCTGATGTTGCCACAGTTTCGCCCCGATGGTCGGTTAGCCAGCAGCCAGACCGTGGTGTTGACCGTGTCGGCGATTATTCAGGTTGGAGGCCAGCTTGATTACCAGCAGGCCTGGGTGGATATCTCGGCGTTGTCAGATTGGTTGTCGATGCCGGTTGGCAGTGTGCATGGCTTTGCCTTTCAGCTGGAGGATGTATTCGCGGCATCAAGGGTGGCTCGTGAGCTTGGCATGTTGTCAGACGATTATGTCTATCCGCAGAATTGGATGCAGACACAAGGCCATTTGTATCAGGATATTCAAATGGTCAGAACCATTGTCTATCTGGTGCTGGCGTTAGTGATTGGCGTGGCCTGTTTTAATATAGTTGCTACCTTGGTAATGGCGGTACGAGAGAAAGAATCGGATATTGCCATCTTGCTGACCATGGGGTTGTCGCCTGCCGCTGTGATCCGCACCTTTATGTGGCTGGGCTGGCTCAATGGTTTGATCGGTACCTTCTGTGGTGCCATCGCCGGTTGGCTGCTTAGTCGCTACATTGAACCCATTTTTCACTGGGTGACTAAACTAACCGGCACCTCGTTGCTGGATCCCAACATTTATTTTATTGATTTTGTGCCATCGCTGTTTGTCTGGTCAGATTTGCTCTGGACGGTACTGATTGCTTTACTGCTTAGCCTGGTTGCCACCATCTACCCAGCCTGGCGAGCCAGCAAGATTTCACCGGCTGCTGTTTTAGGGCAGAAGTAGCATTAACGCCATTTAATGCCATTACGGCGATCACGTTGGGCGCGGCGGATCGATAGCACCCAAAGCCAGTCAATGACAAAATAGCCAACGATGCTGGATGTTATTCCCATCAAAACCGAACCTAACAAAAATGGCTTACCGATGGTTGCCATACTGCTGATCAACCAATCAATGCTGGCTTCAAAGGCAAAAGGCTCAATGGGAGAGGACAATACCACGGCACCGACCAGGTAACTTAGATAAAACATCACCGGCATGGTAAACGGATTAGAAACCCAGACTGTGCCCACCGCCAATGGCAGATTGACCCGAAAAAAAATGGCGCCGGCAGCCGATGGAACCATCTGAAAAGGCATTGGCATCCAAGCCCAGAATAAGCCAATAGCAATGCCTCCGCGCGCGGAGCGGCGGTTCAGGTGCCAGAGGTTGGCATCATGCAGTAGGTTACCGAACAGTCTTAGCAACTTACTTTGCCGAATTACCTCTGGATTTGGTAAGTATTTTCGAATAGTCTTCTTTGGCATTACAACTCATTTACTCAAAGTAAACATGGCTTGGTTGGGCTTAGGTGTACTCTCTGGTTGCATATTGTCGCTATTTTTACCGATGGTGCCACCTTTTTTTGTTTTTTTCCTGCTACTCGTCAGTCTAGCATTTTTGGCTTGGCAGCGCTGCTGGTTTTGGTGTGGCCTTTGTTTGTATTTACTCAGCTGGCATGGAACTCTGTTGATGCATCAACAGGCGGTTGCCGCGTTATTGTCAGACTCAGCCCAGCAGGTGCAAGGGCGGATCCTCGGCATACCTCGTCAACATGGATTGTTAAGCCAGTTTGATTTGCTGCTTACTTCGGGGCCGGCTAAGGGGTATAAGCTTCGGCTGAGCTGGTTCAACGCCACTGAGCCACTGCAACAAGATCAGCAATGGCAGCTGACGGTGCGTTTAAAACCGGTGCATGATATTTCAAATCCGGGCGGTTATTCTGCCGAGCGGGCTGCTTTGATACAGGGGCAGGTGGCGCGTGGCTATGTCAGTGAGCCAGCCGAGGCGCAATTGCTGCAGCAGGCGCTTGGCCAACGTCAGCGCTGGTATCAACGGTTGCAACAGGCCA
>JAIUMG010000079.1 GCA_022565655.1 Alkalimonas sp. | reverse complement strand
CAAATGGGATCAGTCGGTGGCACTGTGGCCGCACTTGGCGCGTTGGGGGGCTGTACACTGCCCATCGCTTTTGGTGCTGCGCAGGATGCCTTGGGTATTGCCAGCGCCAGCTTTATGGTGCTGTATGCGGTACTGGCGCTTTGCATGACCATGATGTTTCTGGCTATCCGCAGTGAACAGTATCAAAAACAACTTCAAGCCGCGCTGGCCTCTGATTTCTTTGAGGATAAAGACAATGCAAATCACTGATCTGCAGCAAGAACAAGCACTGCAACCCCTACTGCGCCAAGCCTTTCGGCCGCTATTTTTATGTGGAGCCTTGTTCAGCCTGCTGGCTATGTTGCTGTGGGGGCTGGTTCTTGCTGGGATGATCCAGCTCAGGCCTTATGCTGATGTGTTGTTCTGGCATCAGCATGAGATGTTATTTGGCTTTGTTGCCGCCATTATCGTTGGCTTTTTGCTAACGGCGGTACAAAACTGGACGGGTTTGCGCGCAACACATGGCAGCCCGTTATTGATTTTGATGCTACTGTGGCTGACTGGCCGGGTGTTGATGTTATTTGGTGGCCTGCTGCCTTGGTGGTTGGTGGCCGGTGCCGATGTGTTATTTCTGCCGGTGGCCGCTATTTTATTTGGTCGTTTGGTGATCAAAGCTGGCCAACAGCGCAATCTGTTTTTTGTACCATTGCTGTTGTTGCTAGCGGTTTGTAATATCTTGATGCATGCTGGGGTTCAACTGCAGCAACCTTTGTATAGCCAGCACGGCATGCAGAGTTCCATCTGGTTGATTACGCTAGTGATGGCGATTGTCTCCGGCCGGGTACTGCCAATGTTTACCGCGAACGGTACACAAACACCACGTATGGTAGCCCTGCCCTGGCTGGATAACCTCGCTTTAGGCTCGCTCTGGTTGATTTTTATGCTGCACTTTTTGCTGCTTGCGAGTTGGCTACCGAGCGAACTTATGGCGCTGTTGTACGCCAGTAGTGCGTTACTTTTCACCTGGAGACTGCTACGAATTAAGATCTGGCTAACCTTTCAGGTGCCTCTGCTCTGGTCGCTGCACATCGCCTGCTACTTTATCCCACTGGGTCTGGCAATGTTTGCAGCCAAAGCCGCTGGCCTTGACGTTAGCCAAAGCACAGCCATTCATGCACTGACCGCAGGGGCTATGGGGGTGATGATTATCTCCATGATGGCCCGTGTGTCACTGGGTCATACCGGCCGTATACTTCAACCTAAACCTGTGATGGCGATGGCTTTTGTGCTGATCATTGCCTCCTCCTTGCTGCGTGTGTTCAGCCAGTGGCTACCCGGTTCGCCATGGTTTTGGTATCAGTTAGCCATTGCTGGCTGGGTGTTGGCCTTTTTGTGCTATGTGGTGGTGTACTGGCCCGTGTTAACCACGCCAAGAACCGATGGCCGGCCGGGCTAACCCATCTTTAACTTGTGGCTGTGCAGCTGGTGGTATGACGCAACAGCAGCGTCTACCCATGAAGGGGTAATGACCGCCAAGCCTTGATATACATCAAGTTGCGTCATCACCATGCGTCTACACTGGGAACTTCATTGACTACGAACTTCCGAGGATTGAATCATGTCAGAGCAAACACTTCCTTTAGTCTATAGTTGCTCAGGCTGCTCCAATGTCGCGCAGCTGGCCAATGATTTGGCTGTGGTACTGGATCGTCAAGGCCTGGCGCAAATGTCGTGTATTACCGGTGTCGGCGGGCATGTAAAGCAGTTGCTAAAGCTCGCTCAATCTGGCCGCCCTATTCTGGCCATTGATGGCTGTCCACTAAACTGCGTACGTCAGTCTTTAGCCCAACATGCTATCGTTCCGACTTATCACCTGGAGCTCACTTCCTGTGGTTACAAGAAGAAGGAGCATGAAGATTGTACACTCAGTGATGCCTATCACTTGCTCAGCCTTGTGCAAAAAGAGGTGCTACCAGCGCTCACTTAGTCGCCTTCCACCCCGCACACCAGGCAAGAAGGATCAGGCGACAACTGGAACTGTTGCCACTGCCCCTGCTTCGCATCGAACAACAATAGACGCCCGTAGGCTGGCTCGCCGACACCCGTCAGTATTTTAATCGCTTCCAGCGCTTGCATGGTGCCTATGACCCCGACCAATGGTGACAGTACGCCCGATTCCATGCAGCTTAGTTGCTGCTCACCAAACAGCTGGCTCAGGCATTGATAACAGGCGTGTTGGCCATCCATAGAAAAACTGGCGACCTGTCCTTCCAGCCGAATGGCGGCACCTGACACCAGCGGTGTCTTGCTAGCAAAGCAAGCAGCATTGATGGCGTTGCGCGTGGCTAGGTTGTCGCTGCAATCGATCACCAGATCGTAGTCATCCAGCATCTGCTGCAAGTCTTTCTGTGCCAGCCGACGAGTTAAAACGCTTAATCGGGTATCCGGGTTCATGCCGCTTAAGTGCCTGGCAGCCACGGTCGCTTTCGGCTGGCCAATATCGCTTTGGCGGAACAGGATCTGCCGCTGCAGATTGCTGCTATCAATCACATCATCATCGACCAGCATAAGCTCACCAACACCACTTGCTACCAAGTAAGGCGCAGCTGCACAACCCAAACCACCCACACCTATTTGCAAAACACGTGACGCTAACAAGGTTTCCTGCCCTTCAAAATCCATCGCTGGCAACATTAAGTGGCGGCTATAACGCAGACTTTGCTCTGTAGTGAGATCTTGAATCATCTTAGTCATTGGCTTTATCCTCGATCATTACCGGTACAGGTTCAGGCCGCAGCCATAACCAGCTCGCCACACCAGCTAAAAACAATGGCAAGATCACTTTTAGCAAGGCGGGAGCTGCTGAATACCACATCAACACTACCGAGCCTGTCATCATCACACTGGCTAACCATTTAGCACGCCGTGATACCGCCCCATGCTGACGCCAGGCTATTATTGGCGGACCATAACGTGGATGTTGCAATAGCCATAACTCCAGTGCTGGCCAGCCCTTGCCTGCCGCCCAGGCCGACAGCAATACAAAAGGTACCGTTGGCAAACCTGGTAAAGGAATACCGAGCAACCCCAACAACAAAGCGATGATGGCAAGTACACGCCAGCACAACACTCTCAACCACATCATACCCCTTGCTCCCCCGTTTTTAAGCCCAGCTTTCGGGCCAATTTATGCAGGTTACTGGCATCAACACCCAGTGCCCTTGCTGCCTCAGCCCAGCATTGCTGGTGGTGCTCCAACGCCTGTTGGATCATCTGTCGCTGTGTCTGTTGCACCGCTTGCTTTAACGTTAGCTCAGCGAAGGAGCCATTCGCATTTAACTCTTGGCTGCTGCCAACTTGCTGTTTGCTGGCCACACCCACTAACCCCAACCACTCAGCTTGCAGGGTGACAATATCCTGTCGGTTTTGCCCATGGCTCAGCGCCTGAATCGCCGCCCGGCTTAATACGTGCTCTAATTCACGCACATTGCCCGGCCAGTCGTACTGCACTAGCAACTGCTCTGCCTCCAGCGAAAAGCGCAAGCTGCGAAAACCTAAGCGAACCCGATTTTGCTCGAGGAAGTGGCCAGCCAACAACAAAATATCCAGCTCGCGCTCCCGTAAAGGTGGGATAGGTAATGGATACACAGATAGCCGATGGTACAAATCGGCACGAAACTCCCCATCTTGCACCCGTTTCGCCAGCTGTCGGTTGGTTGCCGCAACAATGCGAACATCAACTTGTCTCGGTTGATCGGTCCCTAACCGCTGTATCTCACCATTTTGCAACACACGGAGTAATTTAGCCTGAATGGATAACGGCAACTCTCCTACTTCATCCAGAAACAAGGTTCCGCCATTGGCAGCTTCAAAACGCCCAGCTCTATCCTGCCCAGCCCCGGAAAACGCTCCTTTGACATGACCAAAAAGCTCGCTTTCTGCCAGGGTTTCCGGTAAAGCCGCACAGTTGATATAAATCATTGGTTTATTCTGCCGCGGCGACAGTTGATGTAAGCGCTGAGCAAAAAGCTCTTTGCCGGTTCCGGTTTCACCCAATAATAAAACGGGCAGATCAGAGTCGGCTACTACATCAAGCTGACGTAACACTTGTTGAAGCGCTTTACTTTGTCCAATGATATTGCCATCCGGTTGGCGGGCAATAGAGCCACTTTGCTCATGCAACCGACTTTGGCGAAGAATACGGTTATCGCGTTCCAAGCGACAGATGCGAATAATCGACTCAATCAAGAAACTGTAGTATTGCAAGCGCGACACACTATCTGAGTTAAAAGTACCGGCATCCAGTGCATCCAGAGTGATCGCTCCCCAGCATTCCCCTTCGACATACAGGCTCATTCCCATGCAATCATGCACCGCAAGCGATTGCCCTGGCCGTGAGTCCAGCAAACCATCATAGGGGTCAGCCAAGTTGGAGTCTGGTTCGAAGCGTACAGGCTCACGCTGAGCCATAATGGCTGTTAACCTTGGATGATGCGCCACCACAAAATGCCGCCCTAGCGCTTCACGTGCTAGCCCTTGCATCGCCACGGGCTTCAAATAGTCTTGTTGCTTCTGCAGCAACACCACGGCGCCACAGCCAAACTCACTCATCAGGTTGCTGACTAAACGCTGTAAACGGATCGGCGCCGGTAACTCAGTGACTAAGTCAGCTAGTAAAATGGTAGGAAGTACTGTCATTTCAACCGTCCGGGGTAAAAAATACCATAAATTAGTTGGGTTAAATATACCATGCAGCATAAAAAAGCTATAGGAATCAAAGGTGGTATTTACTGGCACAGCACTTGCTCCAGCTATGCAGTAATCATCCATTAAAGAGGAGCACAGTATGCAGCTATTAACCCAACCCCTTGGCAAACTGGCCACACAAATCAGTGGCGCCACTCGGGTGTTTCATCAGTACAAACTGGATTTTTGTTGTGGGGGTCAGCAAAGCCTGGCCGAAGCAGTGCAGAAGCGAGGCCTGGAGAGCGCCCCTATTCTTGCAGCTTTAGAGCAGCTGCAGCAAAAACCACTGGCAAAGGATTGGCGACAAGCACCGGAGAACGAACTGATTGACTTCATTTTGCAACGCTACCATGAGAAGCATCGATTGCAGTTGCCTGAATTGATCCGACTGGCTCGTCGGGTGGAGCATGTGCATGGCGACAGCGCGGACTGCCCACATGGCTTGGCTGAGCACTTGGATGCCATTCTGCAAGAGCTTGAGAGCCATATGCAAAAAGAAGAGCAGATCCTGTTTCCAATGCTGCGTCAGGGGGTGTACCCGGCCGAGCCTATCCACGTAATGCAGCAAGAACACTTGCAGCATGGGGATGAACTAGAAAAATTGGATCAACTAACCGACAGCATCACGCTGCCAGTTGGTGCTTGCAATACCTGGACAGCGTTGTATTTGGGTTTACGCGAATTAAAAGAGGATCTGATGGAGCATATTCTGCTGGAAAATGAAATTCTATTTGTCCAACCCAGCCATGGCGATGGCATCTGTTGTGGCAGTTGCCAGTAACTGTTACCTTAATAAATCGAACCCCAACGCCGCTTTAGCGCGGCGTTATTTGCTAGCCGCGAAGATCCTCTAGTTCTTTTCTTCGCTGCACAAGTTCTTCTCTGGCTTTTTTGATTTCAGCATCGTAGCGGTTTCGTACCACCACTATTTCTTGTGCCAGCCCCACCGGATAAGCGGCCATGCGATCGCCTTCAGGCAAAGGTTCGCCAGTCAGCTCCATAAACTCTTCTTCGTAATCACGCTGCAACCGATTCACCCGTTGCTCCAGCTGCTGAATCTGCCGGTTAAGACGACGCTTACGCACCTCAGTATTCACTTGCGCTAATTCGCTTTGTGAAGCGGTTGGCTCAGTTGATTGAGATGTCGCTTGGGGGGCTGAACGTGTCGGCGTGGTATCGTAACCTTGGATTTTTTCTGCATTATCGGCACAAGGTGTTTGACTAAAGGTGGTGACACCATCAATAACACAGCGGTAAACGCTGGCAGAAAGAAAGGATGAATAAAACAACAGGACCACTAAACTCAGTCTGAATATGAATGCGTTCATCAGATGGCTTCGGTAATGAATGAAAGTGATACTACTTTAACTCAACTTTAACGTTAGATAAAGCAAGCAGAGGCAGGTTGCCTGCCTCTGCCATCACATCAGCTTTTTCGACGACGCAGTAACAACAAGGCGCCCAGACCAAACAAACCCAGGGTAGCTGGAACTGGCACGGGTGTGGTGTCCAATGGTACACCAGAAAATACCAATTGGTTTTGTGAGTCGCGATTGGTCATCACGTAAAGACTAAACTGGCTCTCAATGCTATCCAGGCCGGTCAGCCAATCATTCGCCAAATCGCGTGCCGTTGCGTTGGATGTTGCACGGAAACTGCCATTGGACAAATTCCAATCGGTGCTGGTTTCATGCACAACTTCCCACAATGCCAGCTGAAAAGCAGCATTGCTGTTTTGCGTACCCACCTGATTATTATAAGCCGTATACAAACGCTCAATGGCCTGAGATTGAGTGGTGCTGAAAACCTGAGCCGTATCGACCAGGCTATAGCTCTGCATGCCCGACTTTACGTCCTGGGTAAACTCAACACAAAAAGCTTCAATAGAAAGTCCATCAGTAGCAAAAGGCAGTACGCTGGTATCGGTATTGCTTGCCAGATTAAACTGCATCAGACCAGCCTGAACATTACGGCTCTGACCGTTATTGACCACCTGCACATTCTGGCCTGATAGCCCCTGATAGGATGCATCCAGCATTAAGCTGGCATTGGCCTGTTGGCTCATCATTGAAGTAGCCAGCAAAGTGGCAGCGGTGAAGCAGAAGCGAAGTTTCATCTGAATCTCTCCTTGTCAGATAATGAAATCTTAATCCTTGATTACGGAACGATGTTGAGACAATTCCGGAACTGTTTGGTACAACACAGCAATGAGGCGGGTCCTGAGTGCAGAACAACAAACAACACTGCAATATCTGTCTGCATGGCTGGAACTGCTTTGCAAACTCACTACATTGTACAATAACCCAACAAAATAATGCAATACTAATTAATTTAAACGCACTGTATGATTGAGTTGATCCAGCGCATTGCGCTTTAGCTTCAGAGCCGTCACACTCAAAGTTAGATCCTAACCGCATTGACCTGGAGGTCTCGTGTCTGCCGATAAGCTTTCATCATCCACTTCATCGCACGCAAAGCACGTACCCGCTCATGCCTTGGCAACTGACAAAGTGCTTAAGCATCAGCGCAGTGAGCTGAACGGCTTAAGTCAGGCCGATGCACAAGAGCGTCTTGCAGAGCATGGAAAAAATAAGCTTCCCGAGCCAACACCACCCGGCTTGTTGCTGCGGTTTTTCAAGCATTTCAATGACACCTTGATCTATATTTTGCTGGCTGCTGCAGCCATTACGGCCCTGTTAGGGCACTGGCTGGATACCTGGGTTATTTTGGCAGTCGTACTGATTAATGCCACCATCGGCTTTGTACAAGAAGGTAAGGCAGAAAAAGCCCTGGCTGGCATTCGCAACATGCTGTCTTTGCATGCCATGGTCAAGCGAGACGAAAACTGGCTCGAGGTCGATGCAGACCAGCTGGTGCCGGGTGATATTGTGCGGCTACGATCAGGAGACCGGGTTCCTGCCGACATGCGTTTGCTTGAAACCACCAATTTGCGGGTTGAAGAGTCGGCTCTGACCGGCGAGTCCGTCCCTACGGAAAAGCACACCAACGCAGTAGATGCAGATGCCGGGGTCGGCGATCGTTTTTGTATGGTCTTTTCCGGTACCTTGGTTGCCGCTGGTCGAGGCATTGCTGTGGTTACCGCAACGGGTATCAATACAGAGATCGGCCAAATCAATACCATGCTCTCCAATGTCGAAGCCATTGCCACTCCTCTCACCCGGCAAATGGCCCAATTTAGCAAGTGGTTATCGGTGGTGATTGTTGCCATGGCACTGGCTATGTTAGCTATTGGCTACCTTTTGCATGACTTTGCCACTGCTGAGCTTTTCCTGGCGGCTATTGGCTTTGCTGTGGCAGCTATCCCGGAAGGCTTGCCGGCGATTCTCTCCATCACCCTGGCTCTTGGTGTACAACAAATGGCGCATCGCAATGCCATTACCCGCCGGCTGAATGCCGTAGAAACGCTGGGCTCGGTCACCGTCATTTGCTCGGATAAAACCGGCACCTTGACCCGCAATGAAATGACAGCCAGCCAGGTGGTCACCGCCGCAGGTGCATACCAGATCAACGGCTTAGGCTACGAGCCAAAGGGCAAAATCCAACAGCAGGACAGAGCAGTTACCCCCGAAGAGCACCCAGTTCTGACAGCCTTGATTGAAGTCGTTGCAGTAGCCAACGACAGTCAGTTGGTCCAGCAAAATGAGCACTGGACGGTGCAAGGAGAACCCACCGAAGGTGCCCTGCTCTGCCTTGCTGAAAAAGCTGGCTTTGAGCGCGAACGCTACCAACGGCTATCGGTGATCCCGTTTGAATCGGAAAACAAGTTCATGGCCAGCCTGGAAAAGCGGCCCGATGGCAGCCAGCTTATTTTGTTAAAAGGCGCCCCAGATCGCTTACTTAAACGCTGCAGCGACCAAATGAATGGCGATGGAGCGACCGAACCGCTTGATACCGATTTCTGGCAGCAGCAACTGGAAATCTTAAGCGGCCAAGGATTACGGGTATTGGCAGCGGCCAGCAAGCCCGCAGAGCATAGTGAACTCGGCAACAGTGACTTACAAGACATGTGTTTTCTGGGCTTAATCGGCATCATCGATCCGCCGCGCCCAGAAGCCATTGAAGCCATCGCTCAATGCCATAAAGCGGGGATACGCGTTAAAATGATTACCGGCGACCACGCCGGTACCGCTAAAGCCATTGGAGAAGCCATGTCGCTCGCTATCGATGGCAAGCTAACCGTGATCACTGGTGCCGAGATTGAAGCGGCCAACGATGAGGAGTTAACGCAGTTGGCTCAACAAGGCACTATATTTGCCCGCACCAGCCCACAGCACAAACTGCGACTGGTGAAGGCTCTGCAGGCCAGTGGTGAAGTTGTGGCGATGACCGGGGATGGCGTCAATGATGCCCCAGCGCTAAAAAGGGCTGATGTTGGCATAGCCATGGGCATTAAAGGCACCGAAGCCACCAAAGAAGCGGCCGATATCGTCTTGGCCGACGATAATTTCAGCACCATCGCAGCGGCTATTGCGGAGGGGCGCACCATTTACGATAACCTACGCAAAGCCATCTTGTTTATTCTGCCCACCAATGGTGCCCAGGGCCTGGTCATGCTGGTGGCGGTGCTGTTTGGTTTAACCCTGCCACTAACGCCGGTGCAAATTTTATGGGTTAATATGGTGGTGGCCGTGACCTTAGCCCTGGCGCTGGCTTTTGAACCGGCCGAGCCCGGCGTGATGAAACGACCGCCACGCGATCCGAAAGCAGCCATTTTAAGCGGCATGTTTTTGTGGCGCATTAGTCTGGTGTCGCTGATGATTGGCGGAGTGTCCATCCTGATGTTTCAGCTAGCGATAGCTCAAGGGCTTGATGTCAGCACAGCACGAACTCTGGCCGTGAATACCTTGGTGATGGCGCAGGCATTTTATCTGCTGAACAGCCGTCACCTGGCTGAGTTTAGTCTGAAGCCATCGCTGCTATTTACCAATAAAATGGCCTGGCTGGCCCTGGCTGTCTTGTTAATACTGCAACTCGGTTTTGTCTATTTACCCTTTATGCAGCTTTGGTTTGGCACCAGCGCACTGGCACTTGAACATTGGTTGATCCCAATGGGGCTTGGCATCCTGATCATGTTGATCATCGAACTGGAAAAGAAATGGCTCTGGCGGTAGATAGTTCGGTTTAGCGGACTTAAATAAGCAACTTAAGTGAACAAGTTACGGCTTTGCGCCGTATCTTGTTGTTTAGCGTTCAGGAGAACTTCACCATGTTTGGATTATTTAAGCGCGATCCCGTTAAGAAGCTACGTAAAGCATACGACCAAAAGCTGGAGCAAGCCATGCTGGCGCAACGCAAAGGCGATATGCGGCTGTTTGCCGATTTAACCGAAGAGAGCGAAAAGCTATGGCAGCAAATTGAGCAGCTACAAAAAGAGCCTTAACCTGCACTATCGGAGTTGAGCAGCTGCAGCTCCGCCAGCTCTTTGTACAGCGGGCAACTGGTCATCAATTCGCTGTGTTTGCCACTGGCAATGATCCGGCCTTTGTCCATGACAATAATGCGATCAACATGCAGCACCGTTGACAGCCGATGAGCAATAATCAGGGTGGTTTTATTTTGCATCAGGTGCTTCAGTGCTTCTTTCACCGCATGCTCGCTCACCGCATCCAGTGCGCTGGTGGCTTCATCCAGCAGCAACACTGGTCGATTCGCTAATATCGCGCGGGCAATGGCAATGCGTTGCTTTTGCCCGCCGGATAAACGCACTCCACGCTCACCCAGCTGGGTTTGATAACCATCGGTAAAATCGGCAATAAAGTCATCGGCTTTGGCCGCCTGACAGGCGGCAAGTACCTCCTGCTCGGTTGCCTCCGGTCGGCCATAGCGCACGTTTTCCAGCACGGTATCGGCAAAGATCACCGCATCTTGCGGCACCAAAGCAAACTGGGCGCGCAGCTCGGCTGGGTCAAGTGCGCTGATATCGGTGCCATCGAGCTCAATCCGCCCTTGTGCCGGAATATAAAAACGCTGCAATAATTGAAATAGTGTACTTTTACCGGCCCCACTCGGGCCTACCAGCGCCACTCGTTCGCCTGGCTGTATAGCAAAGCTCACATCATGCAACACGCTTTGTTCAGCAGTCTGTGGGTAATGGAAATGGAGCTGTTGCAGTTCGATGGCACCTTTGACTGGCCGGGGTAATGCAACAGGATGCTCGGGCGCTTCAATCTCAACCGGCATGTCAGAGAGCTCAATCAGGCGTTCGGTGGCGCCGGCAGCGCGCTGCACTTCGCCAATCACTTCACTGATGGTGGCTGTCGCACCAGCCACCAGTACGGCGTAAAACAAAAAAGCGGTCAGCTGGCCAGCCGACATCCGACCCTGCAATACATCCAGCGCACCGGCCCAACCAATCAAGGTGATCGCCCCCACACTTAACAGCATGACCAGGCCAATCAGCAAGGCGCGGTAGAAGATGCGTTTTTTCGCTGCCTGCATCACCTGTTCAATTTTGCCAGCGAAATGCTGTTGGTCCAGCGCTTCATGGCCATAGGATTGCACCGTATGAATTTCATGCAGGCTTTCATCAACATGGGCGCCAATATCAGCCAGCCGATCCTGGCTGGCACGCGATAAGCGCCGCACTTTGCGACCCAGCACAATAATAGGTACCAGCACCAAAGGCACCGCCAGCAGCACCAGGCCGGTTAGTTTAAAGCTGGTCAGTAGCATCATCAGTAAGCCGCCGATGGCAGTGACGCCAGAGCGCAGCGCCATCGACAAACTGGAGCCCACCACCGATTGCAGCAAGGTAGTATCGGCGGTAAAACGGGAAATCACCTCGCCGGTTCGGGTTTCACCGTAAAACGCCGGGGATAGTTTCAGTAAGTGACGGTACACATGGTTGCGGATATCAGCACTGACCCGCTCGCCCAACCAGGTCATCAGGTAAAAACGACAAAAGACCGCACTGGCACTGATGGCGCTAATCATCAAAATCCAACCCACCAGCTCATTCAGCCGACTGGCATTACCGGCAACAAAGCCTTCATCCACCAGCAACCGTACCCCCTGCCCCAGCGCCAACCAGGCTAGGGAACCGATCAGTAAACAAACTAACGCCAGCAGCACCCGCCAATGGTATGGCTTTAAAAAAGCAAC
>JAIUMG010000078.1 GCA_022565655.1 Alkalimonas sp. | reverse complement strand
AACGAGTTTCCCCTGATCACGACCCGAAAAAGCTATTGGAAAGCGGCGATTGCTGAGTTGCTTGGTTATATCCGTGGTTACAGCAATGCTGCAGATTTCAGAGCTCTGGGCACCAAAACCTGGGATGCCAATGCTAACGACAATGCAGCCTGGCTGGCCAATCCGCACCGTAAAGGCACCGATGATATGGGCCGGGTCTATGGTGTGCAGGGCCGGGCCTGGTCAAAACCAGATGGCGGGGTTTTGGATCAGCTGCAAAAGGTGGTGGATGATTTACAGCAGGGCGTGGATGACCGCGGCGAAATTATCAGTTTTTACAACCCTGGCGAGTTTCACATGGGCTGTCTGCGGCCTTGCATGCACACCCATAATTTCTCATTGCTGGGAGATACCTTATTCCTGACCAGCTATCAGCGCTCTTGCGATGTTCCTCTGGGCTTAAATTTTAATCAGGTGCAGGTGTTTACCTTTCTGGCGTTGATGGCGCAAATCACTGGTCATAAAGCGGGCGCTGCTTACCATAAAATTGTTAATGCCCACATCTACGAAGACCAGCTAGAGCTGATGCGTGACGTGCAGCTCAAGCGAACCCCTTATCCTTCCCCTAAGTTGGTGATTAACCCTGATATCCGCAGCCTGAAGGATTTAGAGACCTGGGTCACTATGGATGACTTTTCGGTGGAAAGGTATCAGCATCACGAGGCGATTCATTATCCCTTTTCGGTGTAATGGTCTGCCATGGCATTGTTCTTGAATAGCATCATGCAGTATCAATACAACGGATGGATGCATAACCATGAACAAGTGGTGTTTAATCCTTTGCCTGGCTGGCTTAACAGCATGTAGTCAGTTAACACCCAGGCAAGAAACTGCCGATATTGAGGCAAAACCACGCCTTGAACCCGTACTGTTTTACAGCGAGCGGTTGGCTGAGCAACTATTCACTGGCTTACCGCCATTGCCGCAGGGCCGGGTTACAGCCGTGACCTTCACCGATAGCGAGACTCTGAAGCCAGATGCGGCTAATGTCAGGATGCGTCACCTTGGTTTGCAGTTGCAGGAAAGTATGCTGACGGTTGCCAGCCAACTTGGCTACGATGTGTCGGAGTTCAGAGCCGGGCAAGGGATCCAGCTGTACGCTCATCACGATGCCTTGCTGACACGCGATATAACTCAACTGGCAACAGAGCAATCCATCCGCTATGTCATTACAGGGACTTTATCGCAGCATGAAGATTTTACTATAGTTAATGCTAGGCTGGTCGATACAGAGACAAACCGGGTGATCGCAGCGGCAGCTGATCAGATCCCTGCAGCCGTGATCGGCTCTGCCGAGCAAGTGCAACTTCGGCAACAGATGATTTATCGCAACTCACAGTAATTTCAGCGGGGGATTCTATGCACAAAATAATCGTATGGGGGTTAGCACTGTTGCTGCTGGCCGGTTGTGCATCACAGCAAAAATGGCAAGATTATCGTGAGCGCGAGTTAAAAGCAGTTGCAGCCGAGCCCTCTTCATCGGATGACGTCAGTTATTATCATACCTTGCGCGATCAACAGGCCAGTTACACCAGTAACCGTATCGCCAGTGCCAAATTACAGCAACGCTATCAGGCAAGCCACCAGGCACAGCTGAATCATTATGTGCAGGCGATGATGCATGACTTAATTGCGGTCATGGATCCCAAATATGCAGATGCTGTCTTTGCCGTTACCAGCTTTGTTTACCTCGATGGTGCTTATGACGAAAGCGATTTACTAGGCAATCAACTGGCCGAAAGTTTTATGCATGAGGTCCATCAGTTTGGCTTGATGTTGATCGATTTTAAAACCACGGATTTTATTCGGGTCACACCGTCAGGCGACTTTGCTTTCAGCCGGGATTTTCTTGAGCTGCGTGAAGAGCAGCCCATTGAGTATGTATTGGGTGGAACCTTAGTGCGCCATCAATCAGGCGTGATGGTGAATGCTCGTCTGGTTGGTATTGATTCCAAACAGATCCTGGCCTCAGCGCAAGGGTTTATTCCACAACCTGTTATTGCTGCACTGCAGCCCTCACAGCGGCCAGAGCGGATCTTACTAAAACAGGGTGCTGAATAATGCGTATTGTGCTGTTGCTTGTTTTAGCCGCCTGGCTCGCAGGCTGCAGTCAGCTGCCGTTTTGTGCTCATTGCCAGCAAGTGGCAGAGGTTGAAACGCCTGCTGAACCTATGGATGAGCCCTGGTATCGTGTTCCGGCTCAAACACCGCATGACGTGAGTACTAGCCCTAAAGAGCTATCATTGCCTGCCTGGCCTCAGAGCCAAAAGCGGCTTCAGCACTATGCGGAGCAACTGGCTTACCAACTGACACTATCAGAACAACTGGCAGGGCAGCGGATCGTTATTAGCAGCTTTGTTGATTTAGATGAAGGGTTAAACCAAAGCAATCCTCTGGGGAACCAGTTGTCAGAAATTCTGCGTACCGTCTTACCGCAATATGGACTTGTTGTGATTGAGCATAAGCTAACCAATGCACTTTGGGTTGGCCCTCAGGGCGACTTTGCACTTTCACGCGATGCTCGCATGCTAGCCCGCCAACTTTCGATGGATGCAATCCTCACCGGCACCATGATTGCAACCGACAGAGGCATGGAAATCCATGCCAGAGTGGTCGAAGTTGATACGCAGCAAATTAGTAGCTCAGCCTCTGGCTTTATTCCTCATACAGTATTGAACCAAATCCGTCCTTAACGGGGAGTTTGTCAGCTTACTTCCCTATCAGACATAAATTCTGTTAGAATTCAGCGCCATTGCCCTATAGTTAAATGGATATAACGGCCCCCTCCTAAGGGGCAGTTGCAGGTTCGATTCCTGCTGGGGCAGCCATTTGCCCTGCAATTTACGGTAGTACGATTCCGATATTTGAGTATTGTCAGTTTTGTAGCAGAGTGCTACAGCTTTTTCACCACTTAAGTCGCTTTAAACAATAGCTGGTTTGATGAGAATTACTTTTCAAGAAAAGCCTGCTCAATCACGTAATCACCTTGCTGGCGAGAGGTGGCTTTTTTAAAGCCACGCTGGTTTAAAATGGCCATGGTGTCATCCAGCATGGCTTGATTGCCACAAAGCATAAAGCGATCTCTGCTTGGACAAAGCTCGGGCAACCCTAAGTGCTCAGTAAAGTGATTGGACTCCAGCAAGGTGGTGATCCGCTGCTGATGCAGTGCATGGCGGTAGGGCTCTCGAGTCACGGTGGGGTGATACAACAGCTTTTCGCGCACCCAGTCACCAAAGAACTCATTGTTGGGGAGCTGATCACAAATCACTTCCTGATACGCCAGTTCAGATACGTAGCGCACACCGTGCACCAGAATGACCTTGTCGAATTGCTCATAGATATCAGGATCTTTAATGATGCTCATAAAAGGAGCTAAACCCGTGCCGGTTGCCAACAGATACAAATGCTTGCCTGGGGTGAGATGGCCGGCTACCAGAGTGCCTGTGGGGCGTGTGGACAATGTGAGTTGCTCACCGACCTGAATATGCTGCAAGCGCGAGGTCAGAGCACCGTCAGGGACTTTAATGCTAAAAAACTCCAGCTCATCTTCGTAGTTGGCGCTGGCAATGCTATAAGCCCGAAGTAGTGGTTTGTTGTCTACCTCGATACCTATCATCACAAACTGACCATTTTCAAAGGTAAAAGAAGGCCGACGGGTGGTCTTGATGCTAAACAAGGTGTCATTCCAGTGGTGAACCTGGGTGACAGTTTCAGTAATGGTACTTCTCATAAAAACACCTTTAACGACAAGGATGAACAACGACAATGGACACAGTCTAAATGCAGATATATTTCAATCGATATCAAGATGCACTTAAGCTTGCTGCTGTTTTGCCAGGGCTTGTATTTTGCCGACTATAGCGCGCAGGCCATTGCCTCGGGTCGGGCTGATGTGCCGCTCTAAGTCGAGCGCTTTGAAATAGCCATCGATATCAAAGGCGAGGATTTGCGCTGCGGTCTGGTTGTGGTAAGCCGCTAGTACAATCGCTAATAAACCATTGACGATCACGGCGTCGCTGTCGGCTTGAAACTTCAATACACCATCCTCAACATGACTAAGTAGCCACACCTTGCTTTGACAGCCGGGAACCAACAGCTCATCGTTCTTTTGCTGAGGCTCCAGCTTTGGGATACTTTTTCCTAAATCGATGATGTACTGATAGCGTTGCTCCCAATCATCAAAAAACTCGATGTCTTCAATAATCTCTTGGTGGCTTGGTAGATTCATAACGGACTCTTTGTTGGTTGTTCTATCGGCTAAACGCGGTATTTTCGATAGCTTCAGACTGTCTAAAAGAATAGACCTGCCTCTAACTGTGCTTCTTCGCTCATCATCTCGCGTGACCAGGGCGGATCAAATACCAGGTTAACCTGAACCTTAGCGACATTGGGCACCATGCTGACCCGGTATTGGACATCGCCCACCAATACCGGCCCCATGCCACAGCCAGGAGCGGTGAGTGTCATATCAATGTGAACTGTCTTAGTGGCTTGCTCTATGGCTACTTTGTATATCAGCCCTAGTGACAACAGGTTAATGGGGATCTCCGGGTCATACACGGTTTCCAGTGCCTGATAAACCTGTGCTTCGTCAATATCATCGGTATCAGGTGTGGTAAACTCAAGCTTTAGCGGCTTTCGGCCAATTGCATCGGCATCGGTGCCATCCACCCGGAACATATTGCCGCGCCAGGTAATGGTAAAGTTGCCACCCAAATCCTGGGTAATGGTGACGAACTCATCAGATGGGATCAGTTGCTTATCGCCATTAGGTACTCGCCTGACCATGCAGTCACGTGCGGTGGATACTATTTTTTGTTGCATTTACTTACCTTCACAGCAAACCGTAGCAGCATTAGTAATCTGCTTAACCGACATTGAAACTTTCACCGCAACCACACTCAGCAACCACGTTAGGGTTATTGAATTTCAGCACACCATTTAAACCTTCTTTGATGTAGTCGATTTCGGTATTGCGTATCAGATCCACAGCATTGGGCGCGATAGATAAAGTCAGCTTGTCGCTGGCTTTAATCAGAGTGTCGCCATCTTTTGCCTGTTCGGCGATATCCAGCACATAGGCATAACCAGAGCAGCCGCTGGTCTTGGTGGATAGCCGCACCACATAGCCAGGCTGAGCGGCTAGTTTGCTTTCAAAGTGCTGAATGGCACTTGCTGTTAATTGAACGAGATCGTCATTCTGTTTGTCAGGGGTAAAGGTTTCTACCTGCATGATGATTCCTTATGCCAGCATCTGCTGAGCTTTTTTTAATGCGACAAATAATACATCAACTTCTTCTAAGGTGTTGTACACCGAAAAAGAGGCTCTGGCTGTACCGGGCAACCCCAGGCGTTGCATTAATGGTTGGGCACAATGTGAACCAGTTCGAATAGCCACACCTTGTTTATCCAGTAAAAAACCGATATCAGCCGGGTGACTGTCTTGCATGATAAAACTGAATACGCCGATTTTATCTGGCGCAGTTCCTACAATGCGAAGGCCATCTATGCTATGCGCTTGTTCGGTGGCATAGGCCAGCAGGGCGCGCTCATGAGACTGCACGGCGGCCAGATCCAAGCGGTTGAACCAGTCGATGGCGGCAGCCAGGCCAATCACGCCGGCAATGTTGGGTGTGCCAGCTTCCAGCCGATTAGGCAACTCGCCCCAGGTCGACTCTTGATAGGTGACGCGAGCAATCATCTCGCCGCCAGTTTGCCAGACGGGCCAGTCTTGCAAGACGTCAGCCTTGCCCCACAAAACCCCAACCCCGGTAGGACCAAACAGCTTATGGCCTGAAAAAGCATAAAAGTCGCAGCCAATATCCTGTACATCTACGCCGCCATGGGCAATCCCCTGAGCACCATCAATCAGAACTAGTGCACCATAGGCTTTGGCTTGCTGTGTTAAGGAATGAATAGGATTCACGGTGCCAAGCGCGTTGGAAACATGGGGCAGGGCAACCAGTTTGGTTTTTTCCGATAAAAGAGCGCTAAAGGCTTCGGTATCTAAAGCGCCATTATCATGAATAGGGGCCACTTTTAAGGTGGCGCCACTTCGTAAGCAGGCTTGTTGCCAAGTCACCAGGTTAGCATGATGCTCCATCTCGGTGACCAGCACTTCATCGCCAGACTTTAGACGCTGAGCGATGCCATTAGCAACGATATTGATGGCTTCTGTGGTCCCGCTGGTCCAAATCACTTCGCTGCGATCAGCGGCGTGAATAAATGCAGCCACAGTATCTCTTGCTTGCTCATAACGCCGGGTGGCTTCATCCGCTAAGTGATGAGCACCACGATGCACATTGGAGTTGCACTGCATGTAGTAATCGGTCATCGCCTGAATAACGGCCAGAGGCTTTTGCGTCGTGGCGGCATTATCCAGATACACCAATGGATTGCCTTCAATCTTCTGCTGTAAAATAGGAAATTCAGCTCCGATCGTTGTCATGTCAATATGGCTGGTATGAGCAGTCATCGAACTTCCATCTCCTTAAAGCGGGCTCTTAACTGAGGCTCCAACCACTGTGCTAACTGCTGGTTTGGCATTTGGTTGATCAGTTCCTGAATAAAACCATAATTCAGCATCACCAGCGCTTTAGAGCGCGGAATACCGCGAGAGCGAAGGTAGTACAGCGCTTCTTCTTCAATTTCGGCGACCGTGGCACCGTGCGCACATTGCACATCATCGGCATAAATTTCCAGTTCAGGCTTGGTATTGATTTGGCCACGTCGTGAGAGCAATAAGTTGCGGTTATTCAGTTCGGCCAGTGTTTTTTGCGCATCACGGTGAATATGAATACGGCCGTTGAACACGGCATTGGCTTTATCGCCGACAATACCACGGACATTTTCTTCCGTGGTGCCATTTGGTTTGGCATGCTCAATGGTGGTGTGTAAATCGAAATGTTCAGATTCAGCCAGCAGGTAGATCGCATTGAGTTTTGCTTTGGCATGCTCACCATTGTGAATGATATCGATATCCGTGCGTGATAACTCACTGCCATAACCAATCAGAGTGCTGTTCAACGCTGCAGCATCATGCAGGCAAAAATGACAGCCACCAATCGCGATGGCTTGCTGCGTTTGCATGGCAAAGCGGTAATGGTCCAGCTGTGCTTGGTCGCCAAGGTCAAACTCGCTGTAGCTGGTGCTCAAGCTGCTTTGTTCGCCTTCTGCTTGTTCAATGATCGTCGCTTTAGCTTGATTGCCTAAACGGACTAAAACACGCTGATGCGATTCGTGGTCAGCGGTGCTTTGATTGATAATGCGAATAGCAGGTTCAATTGCATGGCCATTTTCAATATCAATAAAGACAATATCGCTTGCCAGAGCATCATTAACCAAACCAAACAGGTGATGTCTGGGTTTGATTTGCGAAAACATGCTGGTAGCAATCACTTGCTGTACTGCAGGCGCACTATGCAAGCTATGGATCTGAAGACCTGCTGGCAGTTGCAGCATGGCAAGATCGGTTTGCAACACACCATCGACAAATACCAAATCGAGGCTATCCAGACCTGATATACGCTCGACGCTGGCGTGAGTTGCTGATGCCGTAGTGCTTAACTCTAGCTGCTCTACGGCCGATAATGATGTGTATTTCCAGCGCTCTGTACGGCGGGTAGGCCAGGCGGTCGTGGCAAGCTCTTCAAGAGCCTTCATTCGAACCGGGCTCAGCCAGTCATTCATGGCCTGGCCGCGGTCTATCACCTGTTGCAGCCATGCACTCATGCGTTTGCCTCCTCACTGGTATCTAAGCCTAAAAAAGCGTAGCCTTCTTTTTCTACTTGCTTGGCAAGGGATGCATCGCCACTTTTAACCACTTTGCCATTGGCCAGGATATGGACAAAATCAGGTTCAATGTAATCCAGTAAGCGCTGATAGTGAGTGATGACAACAAAGCTACGTTTGCCATCGCGTTGACTATTGACACCATTGGCAACCACTTGCAATGCATCAACATCCAGACCAGAGTCGGATTCATCCAAAATACATAACTTTGGTTCAAGCAAAATCATCTGCATGATTTCATTGCGCTTCTTTTCGCCACCAGAAAAGCCTTCGTTCACGCCGCGCTTTAAGAAATCCAGTGGCAGTTGTACTTGTTTGCAGGCTTCTTTGGCTTTTTTTAGAAACTCAGCTGCAGTCAGTGGCTCTTCGCCGCGATGTTGACGCATAGTATTTACGGACTCTTTCATAAATTCCATGTTGCTAACGCCAGGGATTTCAACCGGGTACTGAAACGCCAGGAATAGGCCATCGCGTGCTCGCTCTTCAATGTCCATGTCCAGCAAGTCGTGGCCCTGAAAATCAACTTGACCATCTAACACCTCATAACCTTCGCGGCCAGAGAGGACATAGCCCAAGGTGCTTTTTCCCGCGCCATTGGGGCCCATAATGGCATGCACTTCACCTGGCTTGATGGTTAGGTTCAGACCGTTAAGTATGTTTTGTTGCTCTACCCGAGCATGCAGGTTTTTAATAGTAAGCATGTAATAATTATCCTACTGAGCCTTCGAGACTGATTTCGAGTAATTTGCCCGCCTCGACGGCGAACTCCATTGGCAATTCTTTGAATACTTCTTTGCAGAAACCATTGACGATCATCGAGACGGCTTTTTCTGCATCCAAACCACGTTGTTTGCATAAAAACAGTTGATCGTCACCTACTTTTGAGGTGGTGGCTTCATGTTCTACCTTGGCGGTGGGGTTACGGCTTTCAATGTATGGAAAGGTATGGGCACCACAACGATCGCCAATCAACAGCGAATCGCACTCGGTAAAGTTACGTGCACCATCGGCTTTGGGGCCCATATGAACCAAGCCTCGGTAGGTGTTGTTGCTGTTTCCAGCACTGATCCCTTTTGAAATAATGGTCGACTTGGTGTTTTTGCCAAGATGGATCATTTTGGTCCCAGTATCCGCTTGCTGCCTGCCACGGGTCAGAGCAACAGAATAAAATTCACCGACGCTGTTATCGCCTTTTAAGATGCAACTTGGATATTTCCAGGTGACGGCGGAGCCGGTTTCGACCTGAGTCCAGGATATTTTGGCATTGGTATGGCAGATGCCACGTTTGGTGACAAAGTTATAAATGCCGCCTTTGCCATCTTCGTCGCCGGGGTACCAGTTTTGTACCGTCGAATATTTAATTTGGGCATCATCTCTGGCAACCAATTCGACTACAGCCGCATGCAGCTGATTTTCATCGCGTTGAGGGGCTGTGCAGCCCTCTAAGTAACTTACATGGCTGCCTTCATCGGCGATAATCAGGGTCCGTTCGAACTGGCCGGTATTTTGCTCATTGATGCGAAAGTACGTCGATAGTTCCATCGGGCAACGCACACCTTTGGGGATATACACAAAGGAGCCATCAGTGAAAACAGCGCTGTTTAGCGCAGCAAAATAATTGTCAGAGCGGGGCACCACAGTACCTAAATATTTTTTCACCAGTTCAGGGTACTCCTGTATGGCTTCTGAAATAGGGCAGAAAATAACTCCCGCTTCTTTTAACTTTTCACGAAAGGTGGTCACCACAGAGACTGAATCAAACACCACATCGACGGCTACACCAGCCAGCATTTCCTGTTCATACAAAGGAATACCGAGCTTTTCGTAAACACGTAGCAGCTCAGGATCAACCTCATCCAGCGATTTAGGTTTGTCTTTCATGCTCTTGGGCGATGAGTAGTAGGAGATGGCTTGATAATCAATCTTTGGGTACTGCACATGAGCCCAGTCAGGCTCCTCCATGGTAAGCCAGTTTTGGTACGCTCGAAGTCGCCACTCCAGCATCCACTCTGGTTCGTTTTTCATGGCAGAAATGCGTCGGATGACACTTTCATCCAAACCTGCCATAAAGGTTTCTGATTCGATGTCAGAAACAAAGCCTGCTTCGTACTTGCGGGATAACGCTTCATGGATCTGTTCGGTCATAACTCTGGTTCTCCCAACTCTCGTTGTTGCATCGCCAATCATCACCTTATTGTATTGTATGCTGACATCACAATCAGCTTCTGGTGAGGTTGGAGATCGATTACTTATCCTGATGTCGATTTTATAATACCTGAGTAAAATACTCAACTATTATTCCTGACTATTTTGCTAAGGTATTGCGATTGATTTACGTCTGAAGCTGCATATTGGCTCAGCGGTTGTGTTAGTAGCTACTCGATTTGTATGCACATGCATCAAGTCGCAAAGCCACTTTGTTGATTTACTAACTAGTTTCGGTATTGCATCTACCTAGGGTTTGCTCTTAAGGTACAGCACCTTCTCCATGGATAAAGATGCCGTTATGCGCGGAATACGAAGCACTGCCAAGCAACCAGAGCCAACAAAGCGTAATTATGCCATGTCGCTTCGACAAAGTATTCAGACACTGTGGCCTTATTTAATGGTATTTAAAGGTCGTGTGCTACTGGCTCTACTTTGTTTGGTGGCGGCAAAAGCAGCCACCTTGTTACTACCTTGGGCACTGAAAGAAATTGTGGATGCGGTGGATGGCCAGCGTCAGCAATTGCTAATCATTCCAGTTGGTTTAGTGGTGCTGTATGGTTTACTGCGATTTGCCACGGTATTTTTAGGCGAATTGCGCGATGCTTTGTTTGGCCGGGTGACCGAGCATGCCATGCGTCAATTGGGCTTAAAAGTGTTTCAGCACCTGCATAGCCTTGAGTTGTCGTTTCATTTGGACAGACAAACCGGTGGCATTAGCCGTGATATTGAACGTGGTACCAATGGCCTGAGCTTTTTAATGCGTTTTTTAATGTTCAATATCGTCCCTACATTATTTGAAATCATAGCGGTCGCCATTATTTTTGCGCTGCTGTTTTCTCCTGTATACGCTTTGATTATGCTGCTGGCGGTTGGCTTGTATATTTTCTTTACGGTGTTTGTTACTGAATGGCGCAATGCTTTTATCCGTGCGGCCAATCAGGCCGATAACACCACCAATAGCCGGGCGGTCGATAGTTTACTCAATTACGAAACCGTCAAGTACTTCAACAACGAAGCCTACGAAGCGAAAATTTACGATGGCTTTTTGGCCAACTGGGAACAAGCCCGGTTAAAAAACCGCTTGAGCTTACTGGTTCTGAACTCAGGCCAAGCACTGTTGATTGCGCTGGCAATGACAGCACTGATGTGGTTGGCGGTGTCAGAAGTGGTGGCAGGCACCTTAAGTATTGGTGGACTGGTGATGCTCAACGCTTATTTGCTACAGCTATTCTTGCCGCTGAACTTCCTTGGCTTTGTCTATCGGGAAATTCGTCGTGCGGTGACGGATTTGGAGAATATGCTGGGATTGCTGACTCGTAAACCTGGTATTGCAGATAGCGCAGATGCGACTGAGCTTCAAATTAGTGAGGGGTGTATTTCTTTTCGACAGGTCAGCTTTTACTACCAAACCGACAGGCCTGTATTGCATCAACTAAATTTTTCAGTAGGCAGCGGCCAAAAAATCGCTATCGTTGGCGCTTCCGGTGCTGGCAAAAGCACCATTGCCCGCTTACTGTACCGTTTTTATGATGCTCAGGCAGGTCAGATCCTGATTGACGGGCAGGATATCCAAGCGGTTACGCTAGACTCGTTGCGCCAAGCGATTGCCATTGTACCGCAGGATACCGTACTGTTTAACAGCAGTATTCGCGATAATATAGCCTATGCAAAACCTGATGCCACAGCTGCCGTGATCGACAAAGCCATTGATATGGCCCATTTACGAGATTTTATTAACAGCTTGCCAGAAGGTGATCAAACCCAGGTTGGAGAGCGTGGTTTGAAAGTATCTGGTGGCGAAAAGCAGCGCATTGCGATAGCCCGTGCCATTGTTAAA
>JAIUMG010000077.1 GCA_022565655.1 Alkalimonas sp. | reverse complement strand
AGCCATTGTCCAGCTGCTGAGTTCGCAACGGGTTTAACAAGGTCAATGAATTGCTGGCACCGCTGCAATTGCGATCAGGCCCGACCGTTGTGACATCCGCAATTTGCGACAAAGCCTGTTGCAGTACCTGGATCCCTTTGGCATAGACACCATCATCATTGCTTAATAAAATTCGCATACTTACTTCCTCATACCTGACGACCACAATCCTGATAACAGACCAATTCCCGCAGTACACTGGTGGCAAAGCACCCTGTGGGTAAAGCAAACCGAAGTAGTATAGTGCCAGCATCCTGTTCAATTTCAAGCTGTTGGGGTTGCAATCGAATGGCTCGTCGCTCGGCTTTCAGCCGAAAATCCTGCAAGCCTTGCTGCAAGGCGGCATAATCCGCCAACCACTGTTGTTCAAGCCTGGCAGCCTGGCCGCTGACCTGACCTTTGTCTGATGATGGCAAGCCACACAACGCAACGGTTGGGTGAATATCGCCCTGCTGCAGGCGTTGCTGCAAAGCATCGGTTAGCTCCTCGACCCGGAAGATCGAACCGGATCCATCCAGTTGCACCACATCGCCAAGCAGCAACTGTTGAAAATACCCTTGTTCAATCCGCTTCGACAGCTGGACGTTGAATAAAAATGAACGTGCTGCCGAAAGCGCCAAGCCGCGCAACTGCCGATCGGCAATGCCCTGCCCGGCAAACAGCGATTCAGCCAACCGAAGATTGCCGCCATCAATACCAAAGCGCTGCTCGCCATAATAGTTGGGCACCCCAGCCCGCACTTGCTGCACACGCTGCCATAGCTGTTCAGGCTCGGTGACCTCGCGTAAGCGTATCTGAAAATGATTACGCTTTAACGCTCCCAGACGCAATTTACGAAAGTGACGTTGCACATCGATAATCCGATAACCTTCCGCTTGCCAATCCTGCCAGGGAATGTCTTGCTTGATAGGCCAGGGCAGACAAAACCACTGCCGGGTCACGGCATGCCGATCTTTTCGTCCGGCAAAGCTAATATCACGGGCTTTTAACCCACTCAGCTCGGCCAGCTTTTTGGCCACATACTGGGTGTTCTGTCCAGTTTTCTCTATCTGCAACAACAGGTGCTCACCTGCACCACTGGGGCTGAAGTTTAATTCTTCATCCACCATAAAGTCTTCCGGCTGTACCCGCAGTTTAGCGGTTGAAACCGGTTCACCATACAACCAATTAAACGCTGGCAGCTTCACGCTGGCACCAGCAGCACTACAGCCTCGGCTGCAATCCCCTCTTTACGCCCCACAAAGCCTAATTGCTCGGTGGTGGTGGCTTTCAGATTGACTTGTGACAGCTCAGCTTGCACATCGCTGGCAATCACCCGACGCATCGACTCAATATGCGGAGCTAACTTTGGAGCCTGAGCCATGACGGTAATATCCAGGTTCCCCAAGGCATAGCCTGCTTGCTGCATACGCTCCACCACCTGGCGTAGTAAAACCCGGCTATCAATGCCTTGATAGGCAGGGTCATTATCAGGGAAATGATGGCCAATATCTCCTAGAGCTAACGCGCCCAGCAGCGCATCAGTCAGCGCATGCAACACCACATCACCATCCGAATGCGCCAGCAGCCCCTGCGAATACTCAATGCGGACCCCTGCCAGGGTGACGGGGCCATCGCCACCAAATGCATGCACATCAAAACCATGCCCGATACGAAACAAGCTCATGCCCGGTTCTCCAGATAAAACGCCGCCAGAGCTAAATCCTCTGGCCGGGTTACTTTAATATTATCACTTCGTCCTGCTACCAGTTGCACTGGCTGGCCGGCCCACTCCATCGCTGACGCTTCATCAGTCACCACCACGCCAGCAGCTAAAGCCTGGCTTCGGGCTTGCCTGAGCAAGGCGGTGGGAAACAGTTGTGGTGTCAATGCATGCCAAAGATCGGCTCGCTCAACAGTACACTCAACCCGCTGCTGGCCGCGCTTCATGGTATCGCGCACCGGACTGGCTAAAATTCCACCGCAGTCGCTCTCAAAACACTGGGTAATCAGTTGCTGAATATCTCTGAGCTGAACCAAGGGGCGGGCCGCATCATGCACCAACACCCAGGGGAACTGCTCGGCATTGATTTGCTGTAACGCCGCCAGTACCGAGTCCGCTCGTTCAGAACCACCGGTTACCGTATGAACATCCGGGTTTGCTGCTAAAGGTGTTTTAGCAAAATAGGGGTCGTGCGGGGACAGTGCGATCACCAATGATAACGGCAATTGCAGCAGCACATTGGCGCTGTGTTCTAAAATCGTTTTGCCATGCAACTGAAGGTACTGTTTCGGCAGCTCGCTCTGCATCCGCTTGCCAACCCCGGCCGCAGGGATAACCGCTGCAATGTGCTGATAATCCAGCAGCCCTTCTACGCTCATGGCTGCTCCAGCATTGGCAGTTCATCAGCATCGGCTTGCTGCAGCTGCTGCTCGGATACAATACGGAAGAAAATTTCATCATCCCGGATCAACCCAAGCTCATTGCGAGCCCGCTCTTCAATGGCTTCTAAGCCCTGACGCAGATCATTGACATCTGCCAACAGCAAGCGATTGCGCTTAGCCAGCTCCTCATTGGCCACTTGCTGTTGCTCCAGTTCACTTTTACGCTGTACGTAGTCACTCACACTGTGCTGACCAAACCAAAGTCGGTATTGCAGCAAAGCAAAGAGGATCAATAAAGCGAGTGTCAGTAAGCGCATGCAACCAGCCTGAGTTCTACCATACAACTATTATGAAGCTTTCGACGCGGTGTGGGAAGGGGAATCACCATTACAAAGGGGGCTGTTGCACAGGTTTGGCAAAGTTTTTCCAGTTCAGACAGCTGGTCAGCAACAACTCCCGCAAAGTCAGAGCCCGGGGTGAGCTGCGCTTTTTATTGCTCCATTGGTGGCCACAACAGCAGGCAGTCATCACTACCTTCACCGGTTGCAATAAGAACTTATCCGCATTGTCTTCGCTAAGCGGGGTGCCGGAAAAAGCAAACCAACCATGGGCATTGCAATGCAAACGCTGACCGGCATGATCAACCTGATCCACCGAGTCCAGCAAAAAGCTTTCAATACCCAGCTGCTCCTGATACACCGGCACCAATAAACCAGGCTTAGCGGCTTTTTCAAAAAAACGGGCAATTTGATCCGGTCGTTGTCGATTTAATGGGCACTTGGCCGCCTGACTGGCAAACCAAGAGGCATTCTGACTGTCCAGTGATAAGGGGGAGTCTGTTCGCAAAATGCGCTGCGCCGCTTTACGGATATAAAAAGGTAAACTCGCCAGTTGTTTTGGCAACTGGGTCAGATCGGTGGCGTTTTGCTGGGACAAGCGCAGCAGTTCACGCTCATACAGAGCATTACAAAGCTCGGTATAGGTTTGGTTCTGGCTGGAAACCTGCCAAAAATGGGGCTGATCAGCGGCATATTCGTTCATACACTGATGGTAACGGAGGTCGGAGTTTTTGTACAAGAAAAAAAGCGACGGCCAGGCTGCAACCAACTGGCCTAGCGCTGATCCAGATAGCGACGAATAGCCAGATAGTCGTGATACAAAGCTTCGATATCAAAATCAGGCAGTGCTCCTGGTTGCTCAATCGGCGTAAAGATAGCCTGCAACTCAGCCTGAGGGTTTAATAAATACAGCAACACGCCATGGTCTACATTGTAAGGCAAGTAACTGCTCAACTCATCAACCGGGCTGATGGCATAGAGAATCGACAAGCTTTGTTCAAAAGGCTGATGGCGCTGCTCTTCGCCTGGCAAACGGGTCAAGCCCCGAATATCGGTCGCAAAAAAACTCAGGTACTCACGCAGAGTTTCGGGCGTATCCCGCTCAGGGTCTACACTGTAAAATAACAACTGAAGATCCGGGTACGCTTGCGACTGCTCCAACTCCAGATGAAAACGGCTTAGTTTAGCCAGCGTCAAAGGGCAAATATCCGGGCAGTAGGTGAAGCCATAACTTAGCAGGTGCCATTGCCCTTGCAAATCAGCCGCCGTTACCTGTTGTTGATATTGATCCACCAACACAAAATCACTAATCGGCACTGGATTGGTCAACAATACAGCTTGCTGCAACTCCAAAGCGTTGTGATTGGTTAACAGCACCCTGAATGCAGTGGCGGCCAACAGCAAAGCAAGCAATACTGAGCTGATTAAGGTATGGCGTAAGCTCCATCGCAGCATAAAAACCCCTGTCGATACGTTACGAGCTGTAATACATCAGGCGATTTAGCAATACATAGTTGCCTTCAAAAGCCATGAGGATAAAAAACACCACAATGGCAAAGGTGGGGATCAGCAACAATAACTTCAGATTCAGGCTCTCCCATTTCACATGCATAAACACGCTCAAGATCACGCCCGCTTTAATCACCATAAAAAATAAAATAAGACTCCAGCGCAGCAGGCCTTGCAGCTCCATGTAATCCACCATGTAGGAGAAGAAGCTCAGCACAAACAGCCAACCCCATACTTTGAGATACATACTAACCGGGTGCTGCTGATTCAGTTCCTGTGCCATCATTCACCTCACCATAAATAAAAGAATGCAAAAATAAACACCCAGACCAAGTCGACAAAGTGCCAGTACAAACCGGTGATCTCGACAATTTCATAGCCTTGCTTCTCGTAATAGCCCTTGTGTACCCGATAGGCCACTACCAACAAATAAATCACGCCACCTGTTACATGCAAACCATGAAAGCCGGTGATCATAAAAAAGGCCGCACCAAACTGCTCGGCTCCCATTGGGTTGCCCCAGGGACGCACACCATCTTCAATCAATTTGCCCCACTCAAACACCTGCATGCCAACAAAGACGGCCCCCAAAAATGCGGTCGCCAGCATCAACCAGACGGTATGCTTTCTCATGCCCCGGTAGGCACTACTGACCGCCATCGCCATGGTGCCGCTGCTGGTGATCAGTATAAACGTCATGATGGCGATCAACAGCAGCGGGATCGATTCCCCTGCCACGGTTAATGCAAAGATTTCACTGGTGTCAGGCCATGTTTCTGCGGCTGACCAACGCACATTCATGTAGGCGATCAGAAAAATACTGAAAATAAAGGTATCCCCTAGCAGGAACACCCACATCATCAATTTCCCCCAGGACATCCGGAAGGTACGCTCATCAGACGACCAGTCCGCAACGACACCTTGCCAACCGTCCGGCCGTTGCGCATCCGAAGCGTTATGCTCTGTGTTCATAAAACCACCTTAGAAGCTGCTTTTAAAAACCAGGTTATTTTTAAAAGCCACTTAGTCAAAAGCCACATAGTGCTGCCAACGAGTCAATGGTGCTGGATGAACTGGTCATTAAGGCAAATAGCACCAGCCAAACCACAAATAAATAATGCCAATAGGTCACGCACAAACGGACAATGGCTTCAATACGAGCAACCGATTGTTGCTGCCAAAAACGCTTAAATACCCAGATTAATGCGATTAAACCACCCAATAAGTGAGCGCCATGCACTGCAGTCAGTAAATAGAAATAGCTGCTGGCAGGATTCGTTGTCATACCAAAGCCTGCAGTATCCAGTTGCTGCCAAATCGCGAACTGAGCCAGTAAAAACATCAATATCAGAAAAGCCGAACCAACCACGGCCAATGCCGCCGCCTGTAGCTTTTGTTGCCTAAGCAGCAGTAAAGCAGCGTGCATCACCACACTGCTGGCCAGCAAAATGCTGGTGTTCCACCATAGTTGAGTGGGCTGGTCAAACGGCAACCAGGGTTCACCGGCCAGCGCATGAAAATCACCTAACTGGGAACGGCCCAACAACGTCATAATAAATAAGGAAAAAATAACGGTAATCGTGACCAGTAGAAAACGTAACGCCGTTCGTGCCGGCCAGTAGCTAGGGGCCTCCTTTAGTAAAGCCGGGTCAGTCCCCTCCGGTTGTGCCAGCCAGGGTTTTTCCATTAACTTTGCAAAAATACTCATTTGCCCGCCTCCGCAAACGCCGCGGCGTCCGTCACTTCAACCGCACTGTTCGGTACATTTTGTGGAATAAAATCCTGCTTAGCGCCAGGTACACTAAAATCATAAGCCCAGCGATAGACTACGGGTGCCTCAGGCCCCCAATTGCCGTGCCCTGGCGGATTCTCTGGAGTTTGCCACTCTAGGGTGGTTGCTCCCCATGGGTTTGGCTCCGCTTTCTTACCGCTGCGCAAACTGATGATCACATTGGCGATAAAGATCAGTTGAGCCAGCGCCACCACCAGAGCAGCAATGGTAATATTGGCATTCAGCGCCTGAGCGGAGTCAGGAATAAACTCGGTTCCCCCCATGCCAAAGTATCGTCTTGGTAGGCCTAGCATCCCCAGATAATGCATCGGCAAAAACACCAGGTACGCCCCAATCAGCGTGACCCAGAAGTGGATCCGTCCCAACCGCTCATGCAACATCTTTCCGCTGACTTTAGGGAACCAATGATAGATAGCCGCATACAGCACCAGAATAGGCGATAAGCCCATCACCATATGAAAGTGACCAACCACGAAATAGGTATCCGACAACGGCAGATCAATCACCACATTTCCCAGGAAAAGTCCGCTTAAACCACCATGGATAAAGGTAAAAATAAAACCAATAGCAAACAACATCGGTAAGGTCAGGTGAATATTCCCTTTCCACAGCGTCAGTACCCAGTTGTACACCTTAAGTGCCGTCGGTACCGCGATGATCAGGGTGGTGGTGGCAAAGAAAAAGCCAAAGAATGGATTCATGCCACTGACGTACATATGGTGCGCCCAAACCACAAAGCTCAGTAAACCTATCCCGACGATGGCCCACACCATCATGCGATAGCCAAAGATATTTTTGCGGGCATGGGTTGCCAGAATGTCCGACACGATGCCAAAAGCTGGTAACGCCACTATATACACTTCAGGATGGCCAAAAAACCAGAATAAGTGTTGAAATAAAATCGGGCTGCCACCGGTATGATCCAGGGTTTCGCCGAGGGAAATAATGGCCGGCATAAAGAAGCTGGTTCCTACGACCTTATCCATAAACATCATGATGGCACTGACCAGCAGAGCCGGAAAAGCCAATAGCCCCATCACGGTGGCTACAAAAATACCCCAGATGGTCAACGGCATCCGCATTAATGTCATGCCCTTGGTGCGTGCTTGTAAAATGGTGCAGACATAGTTCAGACCGCCCATGGTAAAGGCTACAATGAAAATACCCAGCGATATCAACATCAACAGAATGCCCCAATCCGCCCCCGGCGTTCCCGGCAGAATGGCTTGCGGCGGATACATGGTCCAACCGGCTCCTGTCGGCCCGCCGGGGACAAAGAAGCTAGCCAACAACACCAGCACCGAAAGGAAGTAGGTCCAGAAACTGAGCATATTAAGCACAGGAAACACCATATCCCGAGCCCCTATCATTAAAGGGATCAGGTAGTTGCCAAAACCTCCCAGCAACAGGGCCGTGAGCAGATAGACCACCATAATCATGCCGTGCATGGTGACAAATTGCAGGTACGAGCTTGGGTCGATAAATGAAAACTGGTCCGGGAAGCCAAGCTGCAAACGCATCAGGCCAGATAGCACCAATGCCACCAAGCCCACCATAATCGCCGTAATACTATATTGAATGGCAATGACCTTATGATCCTGGCTCCAGATGTATTTGCTGACGAAGCTGGTGGGGTGATGCTCGTCATGACTGGCAATCGCTGATTGTGTCATCCGTTTCTCCTTGCTTAGTCAGTGTCACTGAGTGAGTTAATGTAAGCCACAATATCGGCGATATCTTCCTCGCTACGCAGCGATTGCACCAACAGGGTCATTTGGGCACCGTAGAAGTCATCCGGGTGACCACCACGGATCCGATCTCGAAAATAACCAATTTGCCGTGCCAGATACCAGGGCTCTAGCCCTGCCAGTCTCGGCGCATTCATGTGATAAATACCTTCCGCTTGTTCGCCATGGCAATAGGCACAATTGCGATACAGCTGCCGCCCTCGGTTAAGGTTGCCTTCAGCCGCTTCTCTGGCAGGCTCAGGGAAAGTATCGATATAAGCCAGCAAATGCTGCATGCTTTGTTCATCCGCCACCAGGCCAGCCATGGCGATCATCTGCCCACCAAACTGGTCTCCTTCAGCTGTTCCCCGAATGCCTTGTTGATAGTTGTGAAGTTGTCGTCTCAGATACCAAAGATCCTGGCCGGCAACTCTGGGAGCATTCAATGCCTTGTTGCCTTCGCCCTCGGCCCCGTGGCAGCTGGCACAAACCTGATATTGAGCGCGCCCAAGGGCTGAATCACCCACGACATGGGCTTGTGTCTGAGCAAAAGTGACCTGGCGTGCCAACCAGTCATCAAAGTCGGACTGCTCTTTAACCACCACCCGACCCCGCATGGCGTAGTGACCAATTCCGCAAAGCTCTTCACACATTAAATCAAAGGCACCGGTTCTGGTCGGGGTAAACCACAGGTAACTGAGCATACCGGGCACTAAATCCATCTTGACGCGAAACTGCGGCACGGTGAAGTTGTGTATCACATCTTTGGAGCGCAACAAGACTTTGACGGGCTGATCCAGGGGCAGCACCAGCTCATTGCTGAAAATCAGAATATCGTCCTGACCGGCCGGATCCGACGGGTCCAGCCCAAAAGGGTTGTCTTCAGTAATCAGGCGTGTGTCGACTTTCCCCAGCTGACCATCTTCACCGGGAAAACGATAGCTCCAATGCCATTGCTGACCAACCGCTTCGACCTCAATCGCATTATCTGGTGGCTTGACAAATTGGCCCCAAACATACAACCCAGGCGCAAGCATCGCAGCAATACCAATGGTGGTTCCAATACTCAGCCAGACTTCGAGCTTTTTGTTTTCCGGTTCGTAATCTGCTTTTAAACCAGGTTTATGCCGATAGCGGACAATGACATACACCAGAAATGCATTCACCGCAACAAAGACAATACCGGTAATCCAGAACGTCAGCTCAACGGTGCTATCAATAGCCGACCAGTTCGAAGCGAGGGGAGTAAACCACCAGGGACTAACAAAATGGAAAATGACCGTACCAATAACCAGCAGCAAAATAATGATTGCAATCGCCATATCGCGGTTAATCCTTTAATCATTGAAATTATAGTTATATGACTTCAACAGATGAATCGGACATCAGAACACACGGTAAGCACAGTACGTCGATACAATCACTGTAGACCGAACACTTTTTCGCCTGTACAGACACTATAGGCCATAAATTTTAAAGCTGCATAAAGGAAAGAAAAAAAATTCTCAGTTATTCGGGAGTTGCGCTTTCGTTCAACAAAAAAACAGGCATCAACCTGATGCCTGTTTCGAACAAAGTGTCTGCTACTCACCAGACGAGTTAAGGCATCGCCTTGGTAAAACGTTTAAAGTAAATCTGCGCCTTCACCACAAAACCAGGTGTTGCCTCGCCAGTACCGGCATTTTGCAGTTTCGGATGTTGACGCGCCACTTTTTTAACAATGGCCTCCTGCTCAGGGTCAATATCAATAAAGAGCACATGCTTGCCCTCTTTCAAGATGTCCTGAAAACGCTTAAAGTGAATATTTGGCTCCTGAATACCAATGAAGCCGCCTTCCCAGGTACAAAAACCCAGTACCACTATCGCCAGGAAAATAAACGGCACCCAACCTGCCGCCGTTTCGGTCCAGCCGGCTAAATAAGCCACCAATAAAACCAGTATGGCGCCAATTAACCCGACCACAGCCCCGACTTCTGTTGCATGTACTACATCACTTTTCAATACCGGAGAGACTTCATGCAAATGATGTAGCTCGACCTCAGCATCCTGCTCACTCAACACATGAATTTGTGGCGTATCAATGCCCTGCTGCTCCAGCTCTTGTTCGATCGACTCTAAGTCATCAAGGTCATCACTAATAAAGTACCGCCTTAACATAATCTAGCCCTCTAGTTGGCAAAGACGTGCATACCAATCCAAACAGATTGGTCATATTAAGCTACCGTAATGACCGCACATCCTCTATAGCCATGCAGAGTAGCCTCTTCGGAATAACCACATCCGTAGCTCAAGTATAGTTCTAAATTAGCATAATGGTGAAATATTAAACAATATTATCGCTATCGGCCCTTGAGTTGGCCTGGTAAGTGAATATGAAAGCAGGCACCTTGCTCAGGTTCAGACTGCAGTTCAATCTTACCTTGCAGGGTATTGGTCACCAGATTATAAACGATCGCCAGACCTAGGCCGCTGCCTCCTTGACCTCGCCGCGTGGTAAAAAAAGGCTCAAACACTCTTTTTTTCACTTCAGGGGGGATGCCTTTGCCATTATCGCAAACCGTCAGCTGAATGCCCTGCTGAGAACACTGCTGCAACTGAATACGAATAACAGCGGCTCGGTTGATGGCATGAAACGCATGCACACAGGCATTAATCACCAGGTTGGTGAGTACTTGTGCAATAGCCCCCGGATAAGTTTGGACTTGAACGCCTGGCTGGCAATCCACCTCAAAACAAACCGCTAGCTCTTTGGTATAGGGCTTTAGCGTCACCAACACCATCTGCAGATAATCAGCCAGATCAATGCGCTGTATATCGTAATGCGCCTGGTCGACTGCCGTTTTTTTGAAGTTACTGATTAATTCATCGGCACGAAATAAGTTTCGTTCGACTAAACTCTGGCTTTCCACCACTTGCTCCAGCAGTTTGTCCAGTTTCGTTCGCGACAATTCATTGTTTTCAAGCAGTCTCTGCAACTGAGTCATTAACGTTTTACTGTGGGAATTGGCTGTGACAGCAATGCCAATGGGGGTATTCACCTCATGCGCAACACCTGCCACCAAGGCCCCCAGAGATGCCATTTTTTCCGCCTCAACCAGCTGCGCCTGCGTCGCTTGTAATTGATCAATATTTGCTTCCAGCAGCTGGGTTCTCTCTTTTACTTTAGCTTCAAGCTGCTGATTTAATTGTTCCAGGTCACGCTGATAAGCGACTTTTTGTTGAGCCATCAAGGCCCGGCCATACAAATCAGCAATGGCAGCTACGAAGGAAGTTTCATCATCCGTCCACCGCTTCATCGAACCGGTCTGCTCACAGCAAATGATGCCAACCATTTGTCCCCTATGACGAATGGGTACATCGAGCATCGAGAAGATACCCCGCGGCTGCAGATAGCCTTTGGTAAACTCTGAGGTCGCAGGATCTTGCCTGGCATCATAGGCGGCAATGACCCGCTGCTGATCCAGCATTGAAAAGTAATGAGGGAAATCACTGCGCCGCAACACCAGGTTTTCAACAGACTGCATCTGGCCATTCTCCAGCAAAGAGCTGCAAGCAATGCCATCAGTTCCTTCCTGATACAACCAGATCCCGACTCGGCTAACCGCTAACCCCAGCTGACATGCCTCCAGCAACAGAGCTTCCGCCTGCTGAATGTCGCCACTATCCGGCACCGAACTCATCGAGACCTGCAGTAAGATATTCTCTAGTGTTTTATTCATGCCCTGGCTTTTTATTTGTCCGAGAAATTGAGCCAGACGGTACCCATCACTTCAGCTGACCAGCCTGCACACAGGCTCATAACATGCTTCGTGTCATTCAGGTGAAATAGTGAGTGGTGTCGTACCATTGGCCTACTAACAGCCTAGTCAAGAATCAGCAACAGGTACAAACCATACGGCACTATCAAGCAAAAAAATATCACCACCTAGCAGCCATCAGCAAAGAAAAACACGCTCTCCATTTCAACATCTTATATTCCGTTACCAAAAAGGGAATTACTTTGTATATAAAGTATCCTTTTGCTAGGCTTTAATCACCTCTCGGATGACAGCCTAAAAAAATGACTAAGTGGTTGATTGTATTAGCTCTGTGTATTATTTCTGTTAGCAGTTTAGCGGAAAGCTATACCCTGGATGCAGAGCAACTGCATTTCCGCCGCTTATCG
>JAIUMG010000076.1 GCA_022565655.1 Alkalimonas sp. | reverse complement strand
CCACCGCAGTTTCAGCGCGGCCTGGCAGAAAAGATGCTGCTGCGCCCCTGGCTGGGCCAACTGAACCGGATCATTGTGCGCAACCTGCTGCGCTATCCCGGCCGCAGTCTGCTATCCGTGCTTGGCATCGCGCTGTCCTCAGCCTTGCTGCTGGTCGGCAGTTTTCAGTTTCATGCCCTCAATACCTTGCTGGACATTCAATACCGCCACATTCTGCGCATGGATACCCAGCTGATGCTAAGCGAAGCCAGTCCGGAGCGGGTACTGGCCGAAATTCGGGCAGAGCCCGGGGTGCTGGCAGCCGAAGCCTTTCGCATGGTGCCGGTGCGGTTGCATTATCAACGCACCTCCTATCGCACCGTACTGCAAGGGCTGGAAGCCAAACCTCAACTCAGGCGACTGCTCGACCAAGAGCTAACGCCCATTGAACTGCCCGCTGAAGGCCTGGTGTTAACCCGTTATCTGGCCGATTACCTCGGGGTCAAGCCCGGCGATATGGTGCAGGCTGAACTGATGGAAGGAGCCAACCGGCTGGTGGAGCTGCCACTGGCGGCCGTGGTGGATGAGCCGGTTGGCGTCAGCGGTTATATGGAGCGCAGAGCTTTAAACCGCTTGCTGCGGGAAGGCCCTGCTATTTCCGGTGTCTGGTTACTGACCGATCCGCTCAAACGCACTGAATTGCAACAGCGCCTGCAGCAGCGCCCCACTATCGCCGGTATCAGCCAGATGGCCGAGATCGAGCAACAGCTTAGGAGTTACATTGCCGATACGCTGCTGGGGATGATGGCTATCCTGCTGCTGATGGCAGGCTCCATTACCTTTGCGGTGATCTACAACAATGCCCGCATTGCCCTGGCAGAACGCTCACGTGAGTTGGCAACCTTGCGGGTGCTTGGCTTTGAGCGCTACCAGGTCGGCTGGGTGCTGGCCGGCGAAGTGCTGCTGCTGACCCTGCTGGCGATCCCTTTAGGCTGGGTGCTGGGGATCGGCTTTGCCTGGTCGTTGCAACAGGCGCTGACCATGGATCTGTTTCGCTTACCTTTTGTGCTGGAACCGGCCAGTTTTGCGCTGGCAGCGCTCGGCGTACTGGTGGCCACTGCTTTGTCGCTCAGCCTGATGCTCAGGCGCTTTCATCAACTGGATATGCTTTCGGCTTTAAAAACGGAGTAACCTCATGATCATGCGAACCAAACACTGGTTTTTGTTCCTGCTGGCCGCAGCGGTTCTGCTGGCGCTGTTTCTGGCACTTCGGCCTGCCGCTGTGCAGGTGTCAGTCAGCGAGATACAGGCAGGCTATTTTGCCGAAACCATTGCCGATGAAGGCAGAACCCGGCTGCGCGATACCTACACCATTTCAGCACCGATAGACGGCTACCTGCATCGGGTTGAACTGGAGCCAGGCGATGCAGTCCAGGCCGGCCAGGCCCTGCTAACCCTGGAGCCAGCACCGACACCGGCGCTGGATGCACGCAGCCTGGAGCAGGCCAGAGAGCAGTTTTCTGCCGCCAAAGCCAGGCTGCTGGCTGCTGAGGCCAGTTTTGACAGCAGTGAACAAGAGCGTCGCTACGCCGAGCAGGAGTATCAACGTCATCAGGGCCTGCAGCAACAAGGCGTGATTTCCGCTACTCAGTTGGAGCGGCTTCGCCACGAATGGCAACGAGCCCAGGCGGCCGAACGTGTTGCCCGGGCCGCCATTGATGTGGCCCGCTACGAAGTGGAAAATGCCCGCGCCCTACTGGCCATTACCGATGGCAGCCGCAGTGGTGATGAGCGTGTTTTGCAAGTGCTGGCTCCGGTTAGCGGCCTGGTACTGCAGCGTCATCGCTGCTGCGAAGGTGTGATTATGGCCGGGGTACCGGTGCTGACACTTGGAGACTTACATCAATTGGAAGTGCAGGTTGATTTGCTGTCGGCCGATGCAGTGCGGGTGCGCCCCGGCATGACGGTATATCTGGAGCGCTGGGGTGGTGATAGCACCTTGCAGGGACTGGTACGCCGGATTGAACCAGCCGGCTTTACCCGGGTCTCAGCACTGGGAGTGGATGAACAGCGGGTGCCGGTGTTGGTAAGTATTGAATCGAACCCTGAACTTTGGCAGCAGTTGGGCGAAGGCTACCGGGTCGAAGCTCGTTTTGTGCTCTGGCAAGGCGATGAGGTACTCAGCCTGCCCACCAGTGCTTTATTTCGCGAACAGCAGAATAGCCAACAAAGTTGGGCGGTCTTTGTTGCCAAAAACGGCAAAGCAGAGCTACGCTTTGTTGAAATTGGTCGTCGTAGCGGGTTGGTGACACAGCTGGAAACGGGCCTGAAAGCCGGCGAGCTGGTGATCACCCATCCGCCAGCCAGCCTGCAACCGGGTGATCGCATCCAGTACTCGCGTAGTCGTTGAGGCAGATCAAGCTCACTGCACAAAAAATGCACTACACTCTGTTTAAAGCAACTACAGGGTTTAAAGCAACTACAGGAGAACACGATGCCATTGCAACAACTGAAGCAACGTCTACTGGAGCGGAAAATGCAGCTGGAACGTCAAGTGGCTGCTATAGAAAACGATTTTCGTCAGGGCCGCAGCTCCGATTTAGCTGAGCAAGCGCAAGAGCGGGAAAATGATGATGTGTTAAATGCGCTGGAGCAGAATGCAGAACTGGAGCTCAGTCATATTAATCGTGCATTGCAGCGTATGGAACTGGGCAACTACGCCACCTGTTCAGTGTGTCAGGACATCATCGCACTGGAGCGGCTGACAGCTATTCCGTATACCAGCCTGTGCATCCAGTGCGCCAATCGAAAAGAGTGAGTTATCCATCCATCAAGGACTCAGTGTTCTTCAGTGGGATCTTAATGTAAGCCGTGCCATTGCTTTCCTGCGCTGGCAACTGTCCCCCACGAATATTCACCTGTACCGCTGGGTAAATCAGCTTAGGTACCGCCAGAGTCCGATCACGCTCAGTGCGTTTTTGCACAAAATCTTCTGAGCCAGTATCAGCACGCACATGAATATTCTGCTGTTTCTGCTCGCCAACCGAGGTTAAATAGCGTAACTCACGGCCATTGGGTTGATAATCGTGGCACATGTACATTGGTGTCGCATCCGGTAACTGATACAAGCGTTGAATGGATTGAAACAACAAAGCAGCATCGCCACCCGGGAAGTCACAGCGTGCGGTGCCGGCATCTGGCATAAACAAAGAGTCACCGACAAAAAGATGTCCGGCAATCAAATAACTCACGCTATCATTGGTATGACCTGGAGTATTGATCACCCTGCCCTCTAAGTTGCCGATCTGAAAACGCTCATCATCGGCAAACAAATGATCGAAATAATCGCCTTTGGCTGTCAGCTCCTGATCAGCAATATTAAAAATAACTTTGAAGGTCTGCTGTACTTTACGAATACCTTCACCAATGGCAATAGGCGCGCCGGTTTTCAGCTTGATGTAGTGTGCAGCCGATAAGTGATCGGCATGAGCGTGAGTTTCAAGGATCCAGACTAACCTAAGCTGGTGCTGTTCGATAAAAGCCAGAATAGCATCAGCGCCCTCAGTACTAACAGCGCCAGCAGCTGCATCATAGTCCAAAACCGGATCGATGATGGCCGCCTGTTGAGTTGCTCCATCTACGACCAAATAACTGAACGTGTTACTGTCTTTATCAAAAAACATTTCTATATGCATGGCTTGCTTCAGTGAAACCATCTGAACACCCCTTTAAATTAGATTTTACTAAATATTGATTGCATAATACCGAACAAAGCCCTAAAATGCAATTCAGTTATATACATATTCTTTTTAGGAATATATGAGTTATGTTAGCACTTCTTGGCGCTATAATTATAGGCCTTAGTTTAGGCTTGTTTGGCTCGGGCGGCTCTATCCTGACCGTTCCAGTTCTCTTGTACCTTTTAGGCATGCCTGCAGAAATGGCCATCGCCTCATCGCTGTTTATTGTTGCTGCTATCAGTGCTTTTGGCTCTTTTCATAATAACCTGAAACGACTCATTAGCTGGCGTCATGTTCGTTGGTTTGGTATTCCTGGCATGCTGGGAACTTATGTTGGTGCCTGGGGAGGCACCCTGGTTGACAGCCGTTGGCAGCTATTGGCATTTTCATTACTCATGTTGGTTGCTGCGGTATTTATGTGGCGCAGTCAGCTAAAAGATACCGCTAATCAGTTAGCCTTTAACAAGCCAAAAGTACTGGCAGATGGCCTGATCGTCGGTGCAGTAACCGGATTTGTTGGTGTCGGCGGTGGCTTTTTAATCGTGCCAGCCCTAGTGCTGATGGGCGGCCTGCCTATCGTAATCGGGGTAGCGACCAGCCTGGTGATTATTGCCTTAAAGTCGTTTGTCGGCTTTGCTAAGTATTATGCCGTCTTTAGCAGTCAAGGCTTAAGTTTTGACTGGACAGCCATCGGTCTGATGGTCGTAGCGGGCATTGCTGGCAGCTATCTAGGTGCCTGGATTGGCCGGCGCTTACCGAAGGAAAAACTGCAACGAGGCTTTGCCGTATTTTTGGCTATCATGGCAGTGGTCGTGATTACTCAGTCGGTTGTTTAAACACATTGGAGATACACATGAAAACATCACAGCAATTGGTGGCAGAAGCAAAAGCCGCCATTAAAGAAGTGGACCTTAAGCAACTTTCAAACTACTTGAAAACCCATCCTGAACCAAGATTGATTGATGTGCGCGAGCCTGCAGAATTTGCACAAGGTCATATTGCGGGCGCCGTGAATTATCCCAGAGGCGTATTGGAAATGCAGTTGGCAAATCACCCAGCCGTAGCGGCCAGCGGCTGTGCGGCAGAGGTCGCTCTGGCGCAACTGGCTGCTGAACCACTCTATTTAATTTGCCGCTCTGGCGCACGCTCGGCACTAGCTGCTGAATCACTTCAGCGTATGGGCTTTTCCGAAGTGTTTTCAGTTGCACCTGGCATGCAGGGCTGGTTAAACGCTCAGCTCCCTGTCGTAAGTTAAGAGGATACCATGGACAATTTCACCCCCGTATCAGCACTCATTGGTGGCACCTTTATTGGGCTTGGCTCCTTATTGCTCATGGTTGCCCTTGGCAGAATAGCCGGTATTTCCGGTATTACCAGTCTGGCTATCTTTCAACGAGAAGGCCGTAGCTGGCGGCTGGCTTTTGTGGTTGGCTTATTGCTTGGGCCCTTAGCCGTCAGCTTAGCTCTGAGTGACTTCAGCTTCAGCACGCCTGAGTTATCCTGGCGAACCGTGATTGCGGGCATGCTGGTTGGGCTTGGCACCGCTTGGGGCAGTGGCTGTACTTCCGGTCATGGTGTTTGTGGCATCGGTCGTTTTTCAGCGCGCTCACTGATAGCCACCTTGGTATTCATGGCAGCCGGCGTGTTGGTTGCCAGCCTGTTTTAACGGAGATTTAAAATGCAACTTCTCATCGCTTTTTTAGCTGGCCTGTTGATGTCTATTGGGATTGCCGTATCTAAGATGATTGACCCGGCTAAAGTCTTGGCTTTTTTAGATGTAACCGGCAACTGGGACCCAAGCTTGGCACTGGTCATGGCAGCTGCTCTGGCTGTGTACAGCATCGGTTTCAGGCTAATACGCCATCAGCCTGCTCCTATCATGGCAGAAAAATTCCAGCTGCCGACTTTAACCAAACCAGATAAACCGCTGTTAATAGGGGCCACTATGTTTGGTTTAGGCTGGGGCCTGGTTGGATACTGCCCGGGGCCTGCCATCAGTGCGTTAAGCGCCGGAAGCACGGGTACCCTGGGGTTTGTGCTGGCCATGGTAGCAGGCTGGTATCTGGCAAGAAGGTGGCCATTGAACATTTAGAGCAAGAAGCGGGTTATTTTTTACCCGCCTAACCGAGTTAAAGCTTGTTTTAATTTCATTTATATAACCAGACAACTACCATTATCACAAAAGTATGACGGAAAAATGTCCAATGAATAAACGCCTTCTCTTTTGCAGCCTGGCAGCCAGCTCTACTCTACTGCTATCCCCCGTTCAAGCCACTGAATTTGGCATCTATGGCCGGGCGCATCTGTCGCTTGATCATTTAGATAATGGTAACGAGAGTGGGTTGAATATTGCCAGCAATGCCAGCCGCTTTGGCATTCGTGGCTCTCAGCAGGTGCAGGATAATCTAACCGTGTTGCTGCAGGTCGAAAGCTTGATCCGACTGGATGAAGGCAGCGGTGACTGGGCTTCCCGTAACAGTTTTCTCGGATTGCAGGGCGACTTTGGCCTAGTACGAGTCGGCTTTTTTGACACGCCATTAAAAAATGTACGTAGCCGTACCGACTTATTTGGCGACCAGGTTGGCGATGCCCGCAATATCGTCCGCGGTGGTGGAGTGGACTTGGATCGTCGTTTTCGTAACGGTTTGCACTATCAGACACCAGCCATGCAAAACATCACGCTGGATCTGCACTACACCCCTAATGATCGCACCGGTAGTACCAGTGACAACAAGGACGATGCCATCAGTAGCTCAGTTACTTTTGAGAATAAAGAGCTGATGCTGATGTTAGCGTACGAACGACGTCATCGTTTGGAAGATTCTGCACTAAGCGGCATGCGGGCAGGTGCCAGCTACCGGCTAAACGACCAGTGGCGTCTGACTGCATTTTGGCAATATAGTGAGAATTTTCCCGGTGGTGACCGCTCCGCTTACGGTGCAGGTTTAGCATACCGCATGAGCGAAGCCTTCAGCCTGAAAGCGCAGCTTTATCAAGCGGCTTCAGCAGATACGGACGATAGCGCTGCAACCATGCTTTCAGTTGGCGTAGACCGCCACTTTGGCCGTCAGCTGACACTCTATGCTGCAGCCGCGATGACGACGAACCAACGCAACGCCAGCTTTAACGTCTCTGCTGGCGGCGGTCATGGTAAATCATTAACCATCGAACCTGGCCAGGATCCTCTGGCGCTATCCATTGGTGTGGTCTATAACTTCTCGGCCAATTTTGGCAGCTAAGTTACTTTTTTATCGGCCTATTGTCTCGGTTATTCATGTCCCCAAGGTGCTGGCGGTGTTTTGTCTAAGGGCTTGCTCAAGTCAAAATCCAACCGCCAAGTCCAGTCATCGCCACTAAAAGTCCCGTAGGTATAACGCTCACCGGGCACAATCTCAATTTGCCAGCCTAATGCCGAACCATCGTCGGCGGTGCGCTCAGTGAATAAGAAGCGCTGCACGCTGGCAGTCCCCGGCTCGATGGAAAGCCCACCATACATAGTATTGCTTTCATCTGGCTCACCAGAAGGTAGACGGTGATCATGTCGTAACTCGAGCTGCTCACCATTCCAACTATAGAGCCATGTTCTGGAGCGATCCCAGCTACCATCCACCAGGCCGATATGAAAGGGTAAAGCCAGTACATCATCAGAGCAGGCTCTGAAGTGCACAATCAAACGCTCATTTCCCTGCAAAAGATCGGGTCGGTCATCCCGCGCCACCACTCGCTTGCCTTCATAGGCCTGCCCACAGTGTTGACTTAGCTGCGACCAAAAGCTGGCCGCAGCATCCTGCGGCTTCGGCTCGGCAAAAGCCGTGGTCGAAACACAGGCTGCCACTAAAAGAAAAGTACGCATCAAACTTATTCTCCTGTCATCATTTTGCAAAATCTACCACAACTGCCGCGTATCAACAAAAATACACTCGTCATACCACCAAAAAGCAACTATGCTAATATAAAACGTTGGGAGTAGTATAAATGACTGACCCTTTTATGCAGGCTGCGATTGATGAAGCGAAGAAAGGCTTGGCCGAAGGGGGCATTCCCATTGGCTCCGTGTTGGTGATCGATGGTCAAATCGTTGGTCGCGGCCACAACCAAAGGGTGCAAAAAGGCAGCTGTGTGTTGCACGCTGAAATGGACTGTCTGGAAAATGCCGGCCGCTTAAAACCGGCCGATTATCAGCGAGCGATTCTTTATTCAACCCTGTCACCCTGCGATATGTGCAGTGGTACTGCCCTGCTCTACGGCATCCCTAAAATAATTGTTGGGGAAAATAAAAACTTTCAGGGCCCGGAAGCCTATGTGCGTAGCCGGGGCGTAGAATTAACCATTTTAAATGACCACGACTGCATTGATATGATGAACCAGTTTATTCACAACCAACCCGAGTTGTGGTTCGAAGATATCGGCAAGGACTAAGTCAATACACATCAATAGTAAGGAAGTACCTATGTGGTATAGGGTTTTGTTCATTCTAGCGCTTCTGGTTGTCATGAGTCTTTTGACCGTGCAGGCAAAAACCGTAGTACGTGTCGGTGCCTATGAGTTCCCTCCTTACATAGAAATACAGCATGGCGTTGCCAGGGGTTTTACCGTTGATTTGATTCGACAGCTCAACCGACTGCAAAATGATTACCACTTCGAGCTGTTTCTCACCACCCCGATCCGCCGACATCAGGACTACCAACAAAATTTATTTGATGCCATTTTCTTTGAAGATCATTTTTGGGGCTGGGCCCAACGCGAGATCGCCATTGATAACTCAGCCGCCTTCGCCAAAGATGATGAGGTCTTTATTGCATTGAAATCAACGAGTCAGCAACAAGGCTGGTTTGATGATATGCATGAAAAAACCATCGCTGGCATCCTTGGCTATCATTATAATCTGGTGAACTACGAAACCGATCCAGAACGGCTTGCCACCACCTATAACATGATTTTAGTGAGTGATCATCAGGCCAGTATTGAGCTGGTCCTAAAAAAGCGAGCCGATACCGCCATTGTCACTCGCTCATTTCTATCTCGTTATCTTGCTAAGCACCCAGAGGCACACCAGCAACTATTGATCTCTAACCGTGTTGATCAAAGCTACCAGCATCAACTGTTAATTAACCCTGACCACCCCCTACCCATTGAGACACTGTATCAATGGGTTCAGCAGCTATTGCATGAGTCTGAGCTTAGCGAGCAATGGCAGCAAAGTGGCCTGACATTACTGCCGCAAGAAAGCGACTAAAACCTGCGCTGGAACAATAGCCTGAAAGTTCAATTATGCTATGCTGCTAGCTATTGTTAACTAAAAAGTTTAGAACCATGATTGGGAGCTTGGCAAACGTGTATAATTTTATTGAACAAACATTTTTTTATACATTAACCCGAAAGATCCTCGGTAATCTTGGGTTTCTGGCCATTTTCTTCGCTGCCGCTTTGTACTTAGCCTATCCGGCAGAAGGCCCCTCAGCCAGCTGGTGGTTGCTGTTATTTTTTGGCGCTGCGGCATTCATTTTTACCGTTTTTTATTTGCACCACCTGATTGTTCGCCCAGTGCATGCATTGGTATCCGCCCTTGAAGAAACCAATAGCAAAGGAACCGATTTAGATCATCGCCTGCCCGCCTTTACGCATGATGAGTTCCGCACTTTATCTGAGCAATACAACCAGTTTGTCACTCAGTTAGCGCAACTACTGGGTGACATGCACCAGGAGGCCAAGCGCACCCACGAAACCAACGAGCAAGTATCCAAAGCAGTGAACACGACACGAAGTCACTTGCAGGATACAGAGCAACGCAGTCACCAAATACGCAGTGAAAGCGACCAGGTGCTTGAGTATTTATCGGACATTGTGCAGCATGGCGACCAGATGGGCGAAGTCACCAATCACACGGTTGAACGTGCCAAAGGAGCCAGCACGCAGATGCAACAGTTGTCGGGTCAACTAGCCAGCATCGTGACCCTGCTCGACACCTTTGGCCAAACCATCAATGGGTTGCATCAAAATGCAGAAAATGTGCGGCAAATCCTGGTGATGGTAGAAAACTTTTCTGACCAAACCAATTTACTGGCGCTGAATGCTGCCATTGAAGCCGCACGCGCCGGTGAAGCCGGTCGGGGTTTTGCCGTGGTCGCCGACGAAGTTCGTACCTTGGCCGCCAAAGTGAACGATGCAACACGGCAAATTTCAGGCTTCCTGAATGACATGGAACGTTTAGTGAAAGAAACCCGTACCGAATCAGAGAGCCTGAACGAACAAGCCAAGCACGCACAACAGCAAACTGGCGTGACTGGTGAAGAGTTTATTGAGCTGCAAACTCAGCTTAGTGATGCGAACAGTCGCATCCAGGGCATCAACCAAACCGTCAGCGCTTTAGAAAGCCGCTATCAGCAAACGCATCAGCATCTATCGGCGATTGAACATGTCACCAATGAAGCCAATGAGCAAATGACATCCATTGATGATGCCGCCAAAGCCCTGCTTGAGGGCACCGCACGGACTCAGCAACAACTGAGCCGTTTTGCCCGCTCCAGTAAATAATCAGGGCGCACCCTAGCCGCTCGTCAGTTCACAACGACTGAGTCGGGCGGTTACTGTGCGAAAAATCAGCTAAAAATCAACAGTTCTTGCTATTATTTTGCTACAATACGCTCAATTAAAAACAGCTTGTCAATGAGGGAACCATGCCAGTAAGTAGCCAACACAAAGTTTATATACCCAACAGCTCCAGAGACAATCAATACCTGCTTGCCGAGTTTCCTCTGACAGATGCGATCCTCGCACGCTTTGGGGCACCGCTGACCGACCAGCCCGAACCGTTTAAAGATTTTTACCTGCAACTCAGTAAAATTTTCTTCGAGTTATCCGATCAGGCCGGCCTGCGTAACGTGCACCTGATTGCCAATGGCAAAACACCAGTGGTACGTTTCCATACCGAAGCCTACACACTGCAAACTGCTGAGCAAATTTTATTCTTCTACAACCCGGCCTATCACGAAGCGCAAAATTGCTTTTTTGAACCAGCAGTGAAAGCGCGCAAAATTTCATTGCTGTTTTTGGCCACCGATGCCAACATTCGGGCCAATGCTGCGGACTTTCATAATAAAGTACGTGATTTACTGCAACGCTTCTCCGCCGAGGTGAACAGCCCGGAACTGAAAATCAAAGTGCGCGACCACCAGCACCTGACCTACGACTTATTCGCCAAACAAAAAGGCATTAAAGAAAGTTACGGTTATAAGTTACGCTCGCTGGATGCGCGTTATAAAGCACGGGGTTGTGAGCTGCCAACAGAGCACAGCGCTCTGACCTATGCCATCATCAATTTACCCCTAAGCCGCTATGTAAAAGAGCAAGTGGGGATTAATCCAAAATCCGATCGCCCTTACACCGCCTTGTATCAATTGATCCAGGACCAGTTTGTGCATGCTACCGATGCCGAGAAGCTAACGCACAAAGCCTTGTTGGCCAATGGTTTGTTGCCGCTGGTACGTAACAGTAAATTCGACAAAATGAACTCAGGCAAAGAGTTGCAGATGATTGGCTTTGATTCCAGCGATAGCACAGGCCAGCTGGTTGCCGATTGGGATGATACCAACCTGGTTGAGTCCATGCACCTGATTATTTTTGCCACCAAAGACGATTTTACCGATATGGGCTATGGCAAGTTTATGAACCAGGTGGAGGCTGCCTTGCGTCGTTTTGCCAAGGGCATCAACCTAAAGCCTGAGCGAGATGATTTAGTGGTTCGCTTCCACCAGCATATCAGTTACCATCTGTAGTATTCATTCGACATAAAGCCACCCTTGCGGTGGCTTTATTTTGCAATACCAGGTTGCTTTCACTACACCACTTTGGAATAACGCTGCTGACCTTGTTGTAAATACACGTCAAATGCGCTGCAGATACTACGAACCCACAGACGCCCGGCAGAGCTGATACGGATGCTGCCCGGTGTTACCTCGACCAACGCATCGTCAATAAATGGCTGCAATTGCTGCAGAGCACCAGAAAAATACTCGGCAAAATCCAACGACCAGCGCTTGGCAAAAGCTACCGTATCCAGTTCAAAATGACAAATCAATTGCGCTATCAGCTCGGCCCGCAAGCGATCATCGCGCGATAACACAAAGCCTTTGGCCAGCGGCAAGCGCCCGGCTTCAATCGCCTGATAATACTCAGGCAAGTCTTTTTCGTGCTGCCACAGTACACCGGCCACCTGACTAATGGATGAAACACCAAGCCCCAGCAAAGCATCCTGCCCATGG
>JAIUMG010000075.1 GCA_022565655.1 Alkalimonas sp. | reverse complement strand
TGCATGGAGTTAAACTCACAAAAGGCTTATAAGTCATCATCCATCACCCGTTTGCCTTGCTAGGCAGGTGGCACAAGCAAGCGCATGGCACGGAATAAGTCCATGCCACCAGCTAGAAACAGCTCCAGCATGTTGTCAAGCGAGCTGGAGTCTGAGGTGTCTTCTTTGACAAAAGGCGCGGCTTGCTGTAAGTCTGGTAACAAGGGCGAGCCAAATTTGTACTGACGGGCCCGGGCCCACTGTCGGTTGCCTTTAATGGTATTGATTTCACCATTGTGGGCCAAAAACCGGAACGGCTGTGCCAACGGCCAGCGCGGCATGGTGTTGGTTGAAAAACGCTGATGAAACACGCAGATGGCGGTTTCCATGCGAATGTCTGCTAAATCCAGATAGAAGCGCGGTAAATCGGCCGGCATCATCAGGCCTTTAAATACCGTTACCAAACAGGAGAAGCTAGGGATATAGAAATCTGCATCATCGGCCAGGCGTTTTTCGATTCGCCGACGCACCATATACAAACGGCGCTCCAAATCCCGCTTACGCCAGCCAGGTTGAGCATTCACAAAAATCTGCTCGATCCGCGGCAGGGAGTCAAGAGCGATTGGGCCTAACACTGAGGCATCGATCGGCATTTCACGCCAGCCCACCAGGCTTAGAGTCTCATTCGCGACTTCTTCTTCAATCACCGCCCGGGCATGAGCGGCTTTATCCGCATCCTGACTTAAGAACATTATGCCGACGCCGTATTTTTTACCCAGGCTCCAGCCTTGTTCATCTGCGACGGCACGAAAAAAACTGTCAGGCTTTTGCATTAATAAGCCACAGCCATCTCCGGTTTTGCCATCGGCTGAAATTCCACCCCGGTGTTGCATACGATCCAGCCCATTAATAGCTGTACGTACTAATTTATGACTAGGTACCCCTTCTAAATGGGCGATCAGGCCAAAGCCACAGTTTTCCCGTGCCTGTGCGTGTTGGTACAACGCCATAACACACCTCCAAACTTGTCCAAATGGATATAAATCTATTTATAGTGAATTTTTATTCTATGTGTGCGCGGCGTTCAAACTGAAATAAAATAACAGAATGCTTTCAGTTTGTTATTGAGTTTAGAGTAATAGCTCTTGCTGCATTTAGCCGTCTGAACGTCAATAATCTATAGATATACCGCCTTTTTAGGCAGAATGCAAGCAGACTTTCGTGATGCTAGAGTATAGAAAGTAATCAGGGAATATTGAAAATAAATTACACGAATTACCAGTATTTCCGTAATCTATGGGGTTTTACGCAAAATAAAAGCTGCCGAAGCAGCTTTTAGAAGTGGTAAATTATTCTAAAACTATGCGGGTCAGGATTCAAAGGTCCCTTTAATCATTGCTTTACCTGCTGCAACCATCTGCACGCCTTTGGCGTACACCTGGTCAATCTGCAGATCGTCGCGCCGCAGTAAAACAAGATCGGCATCCATACCGACGGCAACTCTGCCTTTATCAGCCAAGCCAAGAATCGCTGCCGGAGCGGCTGTTATCGAGCAAATCGCATCCGATAACGACACATTAAACTCCTGCACTGCCTGGCGAGCCGACTGGTACAAGGTTCGCACCTGACCCACCTCCAGGCCCAGCATATTGCCTTTCTGATCATAAATGGGCAGGCTGGCATTGCCATCCGAACTCATGGTCAGTTGCATCACGGGTATGCCTTGCTCAAGACTGATCGCCAAAGCCTGTGCTGCGGCAACTTCACCATGGGCCAGATCATAGTCGGTGGTGCTGGTGGTAAAGTCGAGATAGCCCCCTTGCTTACCATAAGCTAAAGCGGCATCAAACACCTGTTGGTTGCGATTCATATGCGTTGGATAAAACTGAGTTAACTCCAGCTCGCTGTCGGTTACCGCATCCAGAATAGGCTGCAATACGCTATCACCAGCCCCCATATGAACACTAACAATACCGCTCTTACCTGAAAGAATGCCGCCAACGCGGGCTGCAGCCGCCACTTTGCGGATTTCACTGGTGGTCGGTTGCGACGAGCGGTGATCGCTGATAGCAATTTCACCAACCCCGATAAACTTTTCAATCAGAATCAGATCATCGGTGATGTTACCGGTAAGCGTGCGACAGGGGATCTCATAAGAGCCAGTATGGCACCAGGTGCTGATACCTTCTTCTTCCAGGGCATGCGCTTTCGCCAGCAGGTTGGTCAATGTCCGGGTGGTTGCATCGGTACCAAGCACGCCAATCGCGGTAGTGACTCCACCTAGGGTCGCATCGGTCAACTGCATTTCCGGTGTACGGGTGGCAAAGCCACCTTCACCACCACCACCAATAAAGTGGACCAGTGAGTCAACAAAGCCGGGGACGACATAGTAGTCACTGGCTTCAACTTGTGTAATGGGAAAGGTGCTGTTACCGGCGTCCAGCTGATCAGCGATGGCCAGGATCTTGCCACCAGCAATTAAGACATCTTTTTTACCCAGAGGCTCTGGAGCCAGTACATCGGCTCCTTTAAATAGAATAAGTTGCTTCACAGTAACCTCATTATTGATAGCCAATGCCAACCGCGATTAGCATGGCAAGGCTGGCCATAAAGAACAGCCATAAATAGAGTTTCCAGGCAAATCGTGCCCATACGGTCCAATCAACCCGAACCACACCCAAACAGCCAATCAGCGCTGCTGAGGTGGGAATAATAATATTGGTCAGGCCATCACCCAATTGAAACGCAAGCACGGCTATTTGTCGTGACAGCCCGACTAAATCTGCCAAAGGCGCAATCAAAGGCATAGTCAGTGCCGCCTGGCCGGAGCCTGAGGCAACAAAGAAATTAAACACCGATTGCATGACCAACATAAACCAGGCGGATAACCAGGCTGGGAAACCACCCAGTGCCTGACCCGAATAATACAGCATGGTATTTAGCACCGAGGGCGTTTCAGGATCATCGCCACCCAGCATCAGTACAATGCCTTTGGCCATACCAACAATCAGTGCGGCAGGCAGTAGTTCAGCGGCTCCTTTTTTAAAGGCGTCAGCAGCGCCATTGACCGTGAGTCGCCCTCCCAGTACACCCAGCACAGCCACCACTAAACCAATGGTAAAAAACTGACTGGCAATTTCCGGGATGTAGTAACCCCGGTTGGTGACACCCCAGATAATCCAGATTAAACCTGCAAAAAAGGCCAGCAGTATCAAGCTATCCAGCTTAGTGTACTGGCTGCTTTGCTGCTGTCCTTCGGCATGCTGCTCTTTGACGATTTGATCTGTACTGTAGCTGAGCGATAGTTCCGGGTTTTCTTTAATACGCCGGGCATAGCGCATGGTGAATACGGTGCCAAAAATAGTCAACACCAGCCACAACACATAGCGGAACTCTGCCCCTGACATCAGTGGAATATCAGCAATGCCCTGAGCAATGGCAATGCTAAAGGGATTCATCCAGGATGCGGCAAAGCCAATCTGGGTGGCAACATAGGTCACCAACACTGTGGTGATCGCATCGTAGCCGAGGGCATACATCAAGGGTAGCAGCACAATGCAAAAAGCGATGGCCTCTTCCCCCATACCGAAAATAGCGCCTCCCAACGAAAATAACACGAACATCAATGGGATAAAAAGTGCATCCATGTTCTTGGTTTTTTCAATCAGCGCTAAGATACCATTATGGATGGCACCGGTTTGCATGATGATGCCAAAGGCGCCCCCGGTGAGCAGTATAAAAGCAATAACGCCAATGGCTGAGCCCCATTTATCCCCCGATACCAGGCCTTCAAAAGCATAATTCAGAAAGCCGGTTCCGCCGCCTTCAGCAAAGAGTGGTACTCCATAATTTTGTTCGGTATCCAGAGCAAAACTTGCCGGATCGATGCGTTGCAATACCTCGTTTTCGCCGTTTTGTTCTACCACGACATCCTGCATGCCAAAGCTCCCGGCGGGGACCAGATGAGATGCTATAGCAGCAAATATCATGACAAAAAACAGGATCACAAACGCATCAGGCATGTTAACTGGCTTTTTTCCAGCGGTTTTCATAAACAATCTGCCTGTTCAATCAATAGAAAGTAGTGGGGGAGCTAAGCTCCCCCAATCATGACTTCTTAGAAGAAGTAAGTTAAGGATAAACGATAACTGCGACCCATGGCATTATGATTGATGGAATCAAAGCCACGAGCACTGCCGTAAACACGCGGTGGGTCGCGATCCAGCAGGTTATCGATGCTGAAGTTGATGGCAGCATTGTCAAAGTCATAACCAATGCTGGCGCGTAGGGTCGTCCAGGAGGATACATGACGAGTGCCTTCTTCATTCAACTCGCCTAAATCTTCCAGTTCATCAATATTGCGACCACGCAAACGGCCAATATCATCTTCATACGACGATGTATAAAGTGCAGTTAAGCCCAGGAACAAGTCGTCATTGCTCCAGGAAATGCGGGCACTACCGATGTTACGTGGGTAGCGGTAAGTGCCAACCAGCGATTCAACTTCGTCAGAGCCTGCTTTATTGCGTTTGAATGAAAGGTAATTGGTCCAGTCGGCATCCAGCCCTAAACGACCACCGGCAAAGTCCAGCGTATGTTTGAAGCTGATATCCAGGCCTTTTACTTCCTGCTTGCCGACGTTTTCCAGTTGAATAACGTGGTCACGCATTAATGGTAGCTCGGCAAAGCGCGGATCAAACTCATTGACATAAGCATCGAGGATTTCGCTCAGGTTAGCACCATCTTGATCAATGCGACGGCCTGACATATCCGTGACATCACAAACATCTGGGTTGTAAGCGATACCAATCTGTCCTTGAGGCACCAGGCCACAGTGACGTACCGATGCATCGGTAGCCGTCCGCGCCAACATCGCTGTCATATCGGTATCCACTAGGCGATCATGATCAAACTGCCAGTAATCGATGGTGATGGTGGTATCACGAGTCGGGCTCCACGCCAAGCCCAGACTCACTGATTCTGATGTCTCTGCTTGTAAATCCGGGTTACCCAGTTCCAACACATTCGGGCTGCTGGTGAAGCTTTGGCCATCACAATACAAATCAGATACTGTTTGATTGGCACTGCAATCATAGGTCGCGGTGGTGGTGCGCAGTTGAACACCAGCTTGGGTTAAAGATGGCGCGCGGAACGACGTTGCCCATGAGCCACGTAAAATCAATTCATCCACTGGACGCCAGGTCAGGCCCACTTTCGGGTTAAAGGTGCCGCCAAAATCATTGTAGTGATCGTATCGGCCAGCAGCTAATAATTCAACGCTATCGCTCAGTGGTACGTAAACCTCTGCAAAGGCGGCAGCTTGGGTGCGGCTTGCCTCTGACAGGCTGGAGCCAAAGCCAAACACATCGACCAGATAATCATTTTCTGGTCGGGCACGGGCATTTAACGAAGGCACGTCGGTGATTTCTTCCCGACGTAATTCCAAACCTAAAGCCGCACCGACAAAGCCAGCATCCAGCTCGAATAGTTCACCACTAAAGCGGGCATCCCAGCCATAGACAGTACTACGACCATCTCGGGTTGGTACTTCTTGCGCTAGCGCTAAAATGGCTTCATTACCGGCATCGTTCTGTAAGAATGGGTTGTACACGCCAGCCAGGCTGGTGCCTGAAGCACAGCTTAAGTCAAAGCCATCGTAATCGGCAATGCTGCCATCGCTACACAACTCACCAGCAATACCAGCATGGTATTTATAGCGGTTATAGATGCCAGCGGTTGCCTTTTGAGTAGACTCGGAGCGAGAAAGTAAAATCGCACTTTCCCATTCCCAATGACCAATATCACCGGCTAACGCAGAAACCAGGCGCATGGACTCGCTTTCTACTTCAATGGTGCGAGGGTCGTTGAAGCGAGCGTCGAAACGGAAGCCCCATAAACGCTGGCCAGCTTCTGACCAGAACGGATCGATCCAAATTTGATCTAGTAAATCATTGCGGACAGGGTCTGGAAAGATATCCAAAGCGGTTTCTTGTGCCCAAGGCCCATCACTGTCATTAATCAAATTGATTGGAGCAGGGCTTGAGGTGGTCGTGGATTTGGTGCGGCTGTAAAATAAATCTGTATTCCAACGCAAACCATTCGACAAGTCGCGATTAAACATGAAACCAACAGAAGCGCTTTCAAATGGACTGACCAATACATCGTCTTCATTGCCGTAGTAAGCACAAATCTCTTCACCAAGTTCGGTGGTGACAAACTCGGTTTTACAGTCGGGGCTGCCAATCTCGTCACCAGAGCGAGCAGACCAGAAGTAGATATTTGGCGTGCCTTTTGGCAGATAGGAATATCTACTGGTCAGGAGCGGATCGCGAGTGAAGCTTCGGTCCTGAGCTGTCAGCATTTTACGATCAAAATAATCAGCAAACACAGTCAGGTTACCGCCAGCGACTTCGGTGCCATAGACAAAGTTGATGTTGGCTCTGCCATCGTTACTCGAGGCAGTGCTGTTGCCATAACTGACGTTCAGCTCAGCGCCGTCGTAATCGGTTTTTAAGATGTAGTTGATAACACCAGCAACGGCATCTGCACCATAAATAGCGGATGCACCAGTTGCCAGTACTTCGATCCGCTCAATCGCGGCCAATGGAATGCTGTTAATATCAACAAAGTTCTGAGTGCCAGCCGCAAATGACGATGCAGCGACGCGGCGGCCATTAATCAGGGTCAATGTAGAAGCCGGGCCTAAACCACGCAAAGAGGCTGCAGCCTGACCACCAGGGGTTGAAGTCGAGGTGGCACCACTTTCTGAGGTAGAGAAAGTACCACTGCCGCCACGGACTTGGCCAAGGTCACGCAGCAACTCATAAATATCGCTGGCGCCGGAGTTTTTAATGTCTTCTGAAGACAGAACGACCAACGGCTGGGTTCCTTCTAAATCAACGCCGCGGATACGCGAGCCAGTGACTTCAATGCGCTCCAGCTTTTGTTCATCCTGTGGGGCTTCAGAGGTATCGGCGATGAGGCTGGCAGAAAGCAGAGCCGTTGTGATTGCTGTTGCAAGAGTTGATAATTTACGCATGTTGTTACACCTGTTCTGTACGGTAACATCGACCACAGGCAAGATGATCAACTGACGTGATCATACTGGCGCGGTGGCAGTTCAACCGTTTATTGATTTTATAAAGTAAATTGGATTTTTAGATTGGATAGGAACCAATAACACCTACCGGTCAGGGATGACCGGTTGCGCTATTCGTTAAACCACTCAGAGAGGTAATAAGACGAATAGTGATATGTGCTAAGCTTGATGGCTTTCTTCAGCATACCGCTACCTTGAAACAAATCTGCGTAAAAATTTGCCTATAGATTTATCTCTAATTGGCAAAGATGTCAATACAGGCTACTCTATGCAGCTATGAAAAAATGAAGCTAAAATCCTTTTTATGATAAAAAATGCTAAACAAATGAAGATCATGACGAAACCTGGCCGCAGTTCCTTCTCGCTGTTATTTTTTTTTGCGATAGTCACTTTTTCGCTGCCAATAGCAGCAGACCCATCGTCTCGGCAGCAATTGATGTTGATGGGCGGCGGCGTTCAGACCTGTAGTTCAACGGCACAACATAACTGTTCTGCAGGAACTGAATTCTCTGATGAAGCGAAACTGCAGGCGTTATTTCAGTTCAGTGATGACCGCATAGAGCGCATTCTCAATGACCCATTTCAGCTTTTTTCTGCACAGAACACCGAGTGGTTAGCTGATGCACTCCAGCTGCTGCATCAGCAGTTGGGGCAAAAGCAGCTAACGTTTGCTGAGTTACGGCAAGCATTTGAGCAACTTGAGTTGGAGCAAACCAGCCAGCCCAATGCAGGTGAAAACTTGTATCGGCTATTATCGAATGAAGAGTTTGATTTTGTGCTGGATCATTTAGAGATCATGGTCAGTCATTCTGAAAAGCCAGCTAGCCGCTTGCGGGAGCAAGCTGCCTTACTGCAAACGGATGATCCGTTCTCGATTGACTTATATCGCCGTTTGGTTGCCGAAGCGCAACAGCATTCAGACCAAGAAAAACCACTGATTTTGCTGGTCACTGCATCGTCTAGAGACCCCTTTGCTGCGGTTGATTTTTACCTGGATGCATTGGAGCAAGCCGGGGCTACTGCGCAATGGCTACCCATCCACGGTGCTTACCAGCAAAGTCAGCTGGCTCGCCAGGGCACAGAGCAAGACTGTGCGGATCTTGACCATTATTTTGCTACCATTCATCGTAGCTACAACCGAGCGGATGTGTACCCTGACTTAATGGCTTATCAGCGTGAGGTATGTCAGCAAGGCTCAGATTTCACTCTGGCGCTGCTTGAGCAAGCCGATGGCATTTTGTTTAATGGTGGCGATCAATCCTTAACGCTACAGGCCCTGCGTTTGCCTGATGGTCGTGCCACGAAAGAACTGACATTGATCAAGCAACGCCTGGCTGCTGGCCAACTGATTGTAGCAGGGACCAGTGCGGGCACGGCGGTTATGTCTGGCTCAGCGCATCAGGCGGTTCCGATGATCACCAATGGCGACAGCGCCCACGCACTTGCTTATGGCGCGGTTGCTTCGGACCCACCGGCTCGGGGCTGCACCCAACAGCAGAGCTGTCCGGAAGGTGTGGGTGAGTTATATCTCACTTACAATGCTGCCGGGGGGGCTGCTTTGTTTCCCTGGGGCATTCTGGATACGCACTTTTCAGAGCGAGGGCGTGAAGGACGTTTAATTCAACTGGCTGTTGCGACCTCAACCCGTTATGCCTTTGGCGTGGATGAAGCGACGGCTTTATTGGTTTCTGTCCCTCAACCTGATGGTAGCGTGCAGTTAGAAGCTCAGGGCCAGGGAGGCGTGTTTATTCTTGACAGTAAGCATGCCAAACAGACTATTACGGCAGAGCAACAAGCTATTCAAGCGGTGACGACCCATTACCTGACGCATGGTGATAGTGCTACATTGCAGCACGATGAGCTGACTATCGCTTTTGCTAAGTGGAAGCAGGCAGAGCCGAAGCCGAGTGCAGAGCCTTTGTATTCGCCGGACATCCTGACTGCAGATCACTACCAGCAGTTGGCAAAGCGTTTATGCAGCTCGCAAAGCGTGGAAGCTACAGGCAGCAGTCAGCTGGGGAATTATAAGTTTCATTTCCGACTGACTGAGCAGCCTGCCAGTCGGCGAGCACATGGCTACTTTTCGAACGCTGGAGAGGATGTGCATTACTGTTCTTATCAGGATGTGCGAGTAGATATCACCACCAGTTTGCTAAATTAATGCAATTATTGGGGCTAACATGACAGTCGATCGAGTTCATCCTTTAGTTAAAGGGTTTGCCGAGCGTTTGCGGCAGTGGGGGTGGCTGAAGTTGCTCCTGCTTGTGCAACTGTTTGTCACGTTAGCGATTGTCTTGCTTTCGCTTGGCTTGTCACTGCTGCTAGGCTCTGGGCTAAACTGGCATACCAGCTTAGCGGTGTTGGTATTGACGCTGGTGATAGGGCCCTTGGTGCTGGCATTGATCTTTTATTTGATCCAGCATCTGGATGCGACCTTGTTGTACCTGGAAGACTCCAGCCGACAAGAGAAAATGCTGAATCAGCATTTGCAGGAAAATATCCGTCAGCTGAACTTTGAAATCGAAGAACGTAAAAAGGCGTTTCAGGCCAAGCGCCGGGCGATCGATGAATTACGCAAGGAAATCCTGGAACGTAAAAGAGCCCAGCAAGAGCTGGAAGAGCAAACCTTGTTAATCCGCTCCATCGTCGATAGCTCCCCTGATTTATTTTATTACCGGGACGAGACGGGCCGGTTTGCCAGTTGCAACAAAATGTTTGAAGTTATTATGAATAAATCAGCCGATGAGCTGCTGGGTCGCCATCCGGCTGATATTTTTCATGATAATACAGTTCCTATTGCTATTTTAAGTGATCATGAAGTCTCATCTCAGCATTCAGAATTGATCCTGGATGTGGAGTTTACCGATTGCCATGGTCAGAACCTCTGGTTCGAGATGCGCAAAGTTCCGTTTTTTGATAAACAAGGACGATACATCGGTTTGCTGGGGTTTGGCCGGGATATTACCTCCCGTAAGCTGGCTGAACAAGCACTGGAAAAAGCCTATCAGGACAAAGGCAAATTTATTGCCACCTTAAGCCATGAACTGCGCACACCACTGAATGGTATTGTCGGCTTAACTCAGCGTTTACTGGATAGTCAACTTAGCAACGAGCAGCGAAGCTGGGGTCAAACCATCTTCACCAGTGCAGAAACGCTGGGTAATATATTCAATGATATTATTGATCTGGATAAAATTGATCGACAAGACTTGGATATTTTGTATCAAAGCGTCGAGCTCAATGGCTTTATTAACGATATTGAGAACTTTGCTGAGTTGATTTGCCAGCAAAAAGGCTTGCAGTTTGAGGTGCAGCAACAGATCCCAGAGCCGTGTTATCTGCATTTAGACCCAACCCGGATCAGGCAGGTCTTATGGAACTTGCTGAACAACGCGGTCAAGTTTACCAGCCAGGGTTCTGTGCGTTTGTATTGCGAACTGTTGCAACATGATACCGCTCAACTGCTGATTAAAGTCAGTGATACCGGGATCGGCATTGACAATCATGAGCAAGAGCGGATTTTTGATATGTATTATAAATCCAGTGATGGCAGGCGCTTAAGTGCGGTTGGCTCTGGGATTGGGTTGTCTGTCTCCAAAGCGCTGGTGGATGCGATGGAAGGGCAAATCAGCTTACAAAGTGAAGTGGGTCAAGGCAGTACTTTTGAGATCCTTCTGCCAACACGTACCGTGAGTGAACCTAAAATTGCCCAGATAGAATGCCCGGAACTGACCATTCTATTGGTGGAAGATGTTCCTCTTAACGCCGATATTGCCATTAGCCTGCTGGAGCAGCGGGGTCATACGGTGATCCACGCCGATACCGGAGAAGATGCCTTGGCCTTGCTGGAAACCGAAGATGACATTGATCTGGTGTTGCTGGATATGCAATTACCTGATATGACTGGCGATCAAATTGCCAAAATCATGCGGCAAGAGTTGCATCTGAAACAAATACCTATTGTGGTGCTAAGCGCAAATGTGCGAAAAGCAGAAGCGCAATTGTCGGGGATCCGGGTGGATGGCGCTTTAGCAAAACCACTGAATACCAATAAGCTGGATCAGCTGCTGGCAGAGTTGTTTTCCCCAAGTGCAGTAAAGACCACGACGGTTGAACCTGCCAATCTTTCGAATGATATGCTGGATCTGGCTACCCTGGATGATTACATGAACTCCCTCGGTAAAGAGGCAATGGATCGCAGCGCCAAGCTATTTGGTCAGTTGTTCCCCGGTTACATCAATAAAATGCTGGAAGCTGCTGTGCACCAAAACCTGGCTGAGTTCCAGGATGCTGCGCATACGTTAAAAGGGGCGGCTGCATCGGTTGGTCTGCAATGGGTGCAAACTCAAGCGAAGAAATATGAAATGCTGCTAGAGCCTAATTGGCATCAACTGGGGCGTCAACTGGTAGACTTTCACTTAACAACAGAGCGGCACCTGGCCGCTCTGTGTGATTATATCGTCAATCATCAGGCGAGCTAATACGCCTGGAGTGATTTAGTCTTTATCGATGGTACCGACAAAGCGATAGCCTTCGCCATGGATAGTACTGATTAATTCTGAAGTATCCATGTCGGTTTCGAAGTGCTTGCGAATACGGCGTATGGTAACATCAACGGTACGATCATTCGGGCGAAGTTCGCGGCCCGTCATGTGACGGATCAATTGCTCACGGGTAAAGATTTTTCCGGGCGTATCCAGCATTAAACGCAAAGCCCGGTACTCGCCTTTCGGCAGACGACGAGACTCACCTTTCGGTGATGTCAGGTTGCGGCTATTTTCATCCAGTGTCCAACCATTAAAAGTGACTACACTTTTATGTTCTTCAAGCACGGGTTGGGCAACGGTACGGCTCAGCAGGTTGCGAGCGCGGATTGTCAGTTCGCGTGGGTTAAACGGCTTGGTTAGAT
>JAIUMG010000074.1 GCA_022565655.1 Alkalimonas sp. | reverse complement strand
TGTCTTACTGAAACGAGGCAATGCAGCGAATGGATGTTCATTTTCTTCAGACTAACGCAAGATAGCGGCACCAGCAGCCAGCCTGCTAATCACTACTCGTCATTTAAGTGGAGACGTCTGATGCAAGAAGTATATAACCCATTAGGAACAGATGGTTTTGAATTTGTGGAGTACACCGCGGCAGATGCGGATGGCATTCAAAAGCTGAAAAAGCTATTTCATGGTTTAGGGTTTACCGAGGTTGCCAAGCATCGCTCCAAAGAGGCCTGGCTGTATAAGCAAGGTGATATCAACTTTATTATCAATGCGCAGCCAAATTCCCAGGCTGAAGCCTTTGCCCGTGAGCATGGCCCTAGTGTCTGTGCCATGGCGTTTCGGGTTGCTGACGCGGCCAAAGCACTGCAGCACGCCGTGGAAAATGGTGCCAAAGAATATAAAAACCAGATCGGCCCGATGGAGCTGAATATTCCGGCTGTCTATGGCATCGGCAGTAGCTTGCTGTATTTTGTTGATCGCTATGGTGCTTCTTCTGTCTACGATATCGACTTTAAGTACTACGACAACTGGCAGGAATCCATGCTAGAGCATGGTGTCGGGCTGGATGTGCTGGACCACCTGACGCACAACGTCAAGCGTGGCAATATGAATGTTTGGTCTGGATTCTATGAAAAAATTGGCAACTTCCGTGAGATCCGTTACTTCGATATTGAAGGGAAGCTGACTGGGCTGGTTTCACGTGCGATGACGGCGCCGTGTGGCAAAATTCGCATCCCGATTAATGAATCGTCTGATGATAAATCACAGATTGAAGAGTTTTTGCGTGAATACAACGGCGAAGGCATTCAGCATATTGCCCTAACCAGCGACAATATATATCAAACGGTACGTACCTTGCGCGAGCGCGGTATGGACTTTATGCCAACCCCGGATACCTATTACGATAAAGTTGATGCCCGGGTCGAAGGGCATCAGGAAGATCTCGAACAGATGCGTGAGTTACGTATTCTGATCGACGGTGCACCGATGAAAGATGGCATCTTGCTGCAAATCTTTACCAAGACCGTGATTGGCCCGGTATTTTTCGAAATTATTCAACGAAAAGGCAATGAAGGCTTTGGTGAAGGCAACTTTAAAGCATTGTTTGAATCCATCGAAGAAGATCAAATCCAGCGCGGAGTGTTAGCCAATGCGTAAATGGGCCTCGTTTCCACTGCGGGAAGGGGATGTGTCGCGTCAGGCACATGCTGACTTCCCTGAACAAGCAATCTATGAGCGGGAAACTGGCCGTAGTGGCTTCTTTGGTCCAGCAACGCACTTTCATCACCGGCACGCCCCAACGGGCTGGAGCGACTGGCAGGGGCCATTGCGGCCTCGCTTGTTCGATTTTAATCAATTAACGGAAAATAACACCAGCTCGCCATGGCAGGTGCCATTATTGCTGCACAATGCCCATTGTAAAATGCGTACCTGGCGCTTGGCAGAAGCGATGCCATTTTTAGTGCGCAATGCCGATGGTGACGAATTGTTATTTATCCATGAAGGCAGTGCTGATCTCTATTGCGACTATGGTCACCTGGAGGTAGTAGAAGGTGATTACGTGGTGATCCCGCGTTCAACCATGTGGCGGCTTGAACCCAAGCAGCCGATGGTGCTATTGATGATTGAAGCAACCAATGACTCCTATCAGTTGCCAGAAAAAGGTTTGGTGGGGAATCATGCGATTTTTGATCCGGCGATGCTGGATACGCCAAAAATTGATGACGCCTTTAAAGCACAATACTCTGAAGAGAGTTGGCAGGTTCAGGTAAAGCGGCATGGTCAAACCTCGGTCATTACCTATCCATACAACCCATTGGATGCTATTGGCTGGCATGGTGATTTGGCCGTCATGCGCATTAACTGGCGTGATATTCGTCCGCTGATGAGCCATCGCTATCATCTGCCTCCATCGGCACACACCACCTTTGTGGCGCAGCGCTTTGTGGTCTGTACCTTTGTACCACGCCCGATTGAGAGTGACCCTGGGGCGTTAAAAGTGCCGTTCTATCACAACAATGATGATTACGATGAGGTGCTGTTTTACCATGCGGGTGACTTTTTCAGTCGTGATAATATCGAAAAAGGCATGGTCACTTTCCATCCGGCTGGCTTTACTCATGGCCCGCATCCCAAGGCTTTTCAAGCTGGGCAGGAGTATCGTAAAAAGTTCACCGACGAGGTGGCGGTGATGCTGGACACGCGCGATGCACTGGAAGTCGGCGTTGCCGCAGCAAACCACGAAAACCCAGACTATGTGAACAGTTGGAAAGTAAACGACAGCAACTAATTTTTTTGCCTGAGCAAGGCATGCAGTACAAGGATTTATTATGAAATTTGCAACCTTAAACAATGGGAGCCGTGACGGGCAGTTGGTGTTGGTAAGCCGTGATCTAAGCCACTGTGTGGCTATTCCTCAGATTGCTTCGACCTTACAACAACTGCTGGATGACTGGCAGAAAAAAGCGCCTCAGGCCGAAGAAGTGTATCAGGCTTTGAACGCAGGCCAGCTGCCAGATGCCAAGGTGTTTGAGCAGCAGCAATGTGAGTCGCCCTTACCTCGTGCTTATCATTGGGCGGATGGTAGCGCTTACGTCAATCATGTTGAGTTGGTGCGTAAAGCGCGTAATGCTGAGATGCCACCAAGCTTTTGGACAGATCCACTGATGTACCAGGGTGGCTCCGATGCATTTATCGGCCCTTACGCCCCTATCGAAGTGGCCAGCGAAGAGTTTGGTATCGATTTTGAAGGTGAAATTGCTGTGATCACCGACGATGTGGCGATGGGCATTTCTGCAGAAAAAGCGCGCGATCGTATTCGTTTAGTGATGCTGGTTAATGATGTGTCATTGCGTGGTTTGATCCCCAATGAGCTGGGTAAAGGTTTCGGTTTTTATCAATCCAAGCCGTCATCCAGTTTCAGCCCGGTTGCGGTGACGCTGGATGAATTGAATGAGCACTGGAAAGATGCTCGTTTGCACTTGCCCTTGCTGTCTACCTACAATGATGCTGCCTTTGGTAAGCCCAATGCCGGCATCGATATGACCTTTGATTTCGGGCAGTTGGTGGCACATGCAGCCAGAACCCGTCCATTGGGGGCAGGCACCATTATCGGCTCGGGCACGGTGTCGAATAAGCAGGGGACTGAATACGGCACCGCCATTACAGAGGGTGGAGTGGGTTACAGCTGCATTGCTGAAATCCGCATGATTGAAACCATCCGTGACGGCAAACCTAGCACCAGTTTTATGCGCTTTGGCGATCGTATTCGCATTGAGATGCGTGACCCGCAAGGTCAAAGTATTTTTGGTGCCATCGATCAGCAAGTGGTAGAGTACCGTTATCAGGGCTAAAGCCTCGGGTTGTGTTCATGCGTGAGAAAAGAGCTGCCCATGGCAGCTCTTTTGTGTTCAAGGAAAACATATGAAATTGTATGGTTATTGGCGCTCATCCGCCGCTTATCGGGTGCGTATTATGCTGGCAATAAAACAGCTGGATTTTGAATCGGTGCCTGTCCATTTGGTAAAAGATGGTGGACAGCAGCATCAGGATGCGTACAAAGCATTAAATCCGGCAGAGCTGGTGCCTACCTTGCAAGAGGGTAATCTGACCCTGAACCAATCGCTGGCGATGCTGGAGTATTTGGAAGAACAACATCCTTCGCCAGCCTTGTTACCTGCCGATGCGGCCAGCAAGGCTCGGGTTCGGGCAATGGCGCTGGATATTGCCTGCGATATTCACCCATTGAATAACCTTCGGGTGTTGCAGTATTTAACGCAAACTTTGCAGTTGACAGAGCAACAGAAGATGGCTTGGATCCACCATTGGTTGCAAACCGGTTTTCATGCTTTGGAGCAGCGCTTAGTGAGCACTGCAGGGGATTACTGCTTCAGTGATCAGTTAAGTCTTGCAGATGTTTGCTTAGTGCCTCAGGTTTACAATGCACTTCGCTTTCAACTGGATATGACGCCTTTCCCGACCATTCAGGCCATTTATCAACGCTGCAATCAGTTACCTGCTTTTCAGGTTGCCGCACCCGAGCAACAAGATGATGCCCAATAAACGAATGCATAGTAAACTGATCCCGTGCTACCCACGTCGCTTACTGAACCGGACTTTTTTTATTATCGGTGTGGCTGGCGTGGTGTTGCAATGGGGGGCTATCGGCTATGCCCACTGGCAGGGGTTTGCTATTTCATTTCACTGGTGGTTTCATTGGCTGGCTCCACTGCTGTGTGTACTTTGGGGCACCGTACCTGCTTTGCAATTGCAACCAGAAACGAAGAGCCGTTAGCAGGAGCTATTTAACGGCTTCTTGGTCGTAGAAAGCTTTCTGGTTCAACTCTGTCAATGCCCTGAGGTTTAAAGTAAAAATTGATTTGGCCAATGTTGCGACTGAAATGATGGCGTATTCCGTTGATTTCAATGACGTAACTGCCACGCTCTCGCAAACCTTCTTCGCGATACAGTTTTAAGCGGTGACCATCGATCTCAAAATCAAACCCGATAATCGGCTCATTAATAAAATCCTTAACCCAGACATAGGTTTCCTGATGCAGAACCAAGGCTAAAGAGTATTTTTGCGGGACTTGCTGCACCACCAGTGAATGACGGCCAACAAGAAATACATTGCGGCCGTCTTTCCTGGTGTAGGTAAACCCAAAGTCGAACGGCCTGGTTTCACCATTTTTCAGGTAAACCAGCCCTTCACCTTCCACTTCAAAATACGCATAGGCAGGAAAAGTAGTCACCATAGCAAGTAGCAGACTGATGAGTACATATTTCATGCAAGCTGTCCTCCGCTATTTCAGGACTGGGTTACATTCACCAGCAAACGCAACTGCTGACCCGGTTGCAGGTGGTTATCGAGGCTGAGCTGATTCCACTTAACGATATCTGCAACCCGAACACTGTAGCGCTGAGCAATACGAGATAATGAATCGCCACGGCGAACCCGGTAGTTGATGGTGCGTGTGACGCCTTGCCCGGTAGGCGCTGCGGACACTGCAGCAGGTCGTTCAATGACTAGCTGTTGCCCTGGCCGCAAGGTATCGCGAGCTGTCATGCCGTTCCAGCTGGCCAATTGATTGACACTAACGTTATGGGCCCGGCTAATATCCCATAAGGTATCGCCTCGTTTAACAGTATAGTTGATCCGCTGCTCAGCATTGGTTTTTTGTTGAGCCTGAGCAATACGGCCCGCTTGACTCAATTGATAGTCGCTGGCGTTCTGGGCCGATACTGGGACTAAAAGGTGCTGGCCGATACGAATGGTATGGCCATTTAATTCATTCAGACGTTGAATGGCTGCAACTGAGGTTTTGTACTGCAAGGCAATTTTCCCCAGAGTATCGCCGCGAGCTACCGTATGTCGTTGCCAGCTGAGCCATTGCTCTTGCGGGGTGGCAGCCAATGTTTCCGAGAATTGTTGTTGTTTATCCAAGGGGACAACCAAGCGGTGAGAGCCATTTGGATCGGTCGCCCACTGGTTGAATGCCGGGTTGAGCGCATGCAGCTCATTCAGACTTAAGCCCGCCATGTCTGCTGCAACGGCCAGATCAATCTGGCGGCCTACCTCGACTATGGCAATTTGCGGCGTATTGGCAATGGGCTTCCAGGCAATATCAAAGGCTTCCGGTCGGCGGACTAAATCGGCCAGTGCCAGCAATTTTGGCACATAGGCGGTGGTTTCACGTGGCAAGTCCAGTGACCAGAAATCAGTGGGTAAGTTGCGACTTTTATTACGTCGTATCGCACGCAGTAAACGACCTTCACCTGAATTGTATGCCGCTATGGCATTCAACCAGTCGCCTTCCAGCCGGTCATGCAAATACTGCAGATAATCTAACGCGGCACGGGTCGATTCAATCACATCTCGTCGGCCGTCGTACCAGAAGTTTTGTTCCAAACCAAAGCGTTTACCCGTTGCTGGCATGAACTGCCATAAACCAGAAGCTCTGGCATGTGAATAGGCAAAGGGATCAAAAGCACTTTCAACAATGGGCAGTAATGCCAGTTCCATCGGCATATTGCGAGCTTCTATTTGCTCAACGATATACAGCAAATAAGGCTCAGCCCGATCGGAGACTCGATCCAGGTATGCTTGGTTGCGTGAAAAAAAGTTACGCTGCTCCACTACCGGGCGTGACTCTGGCACATCAAAGGTCAGTTGCATTTGAATGCGTTTCCAGACGTCATCTACTTGATGGACATCAAGAGGAGCAATGGATTGAGCCGACTTTTTAGCTGGTTTATCAACCTTAAGGTCTTCATTGAGTAAGTTGGCGGCGATGAGCTCGGCGCTGGCTGCATGATCAAAGTTCGCGTTAGTGGCCTGCGGGCTGTTGGTGTCTGATGAGAGCTGCTGGCTGCCCGTGGTCGTACAACCAGCGATCAATAGTGCCGTCAGGGCAGTGGTGACGCGTACTTTCATGCAAAAATCCTGTCATTATTCATGATTAACTGCATGTTACCTGCTTGGATGATGATTGCAAGTCAGGATTTGAATTCATCTTTATGTTGGCGCAGCTGCCGGAATACATTAACTGCTTGCTTACTTTGGTAAAGCTGCTGCAGGCTGGGTTGCTCACAGCGCAGAAAGGGATTAATGGCTTTTTCCAGGGCGATGCTGCTGGGCAAGGTCGGTAACTGATTGGCACGTAGTTGCTTGCACTCAGCCTGGTAGCCAATTAAAGCTTGATTGGCTGGCTCAACATGACGGGCGAAAGCCAGGTTGGCTAGGGTGTATTCGTGCGTGCAGTAGACTTTGGTGTCATCAGGCAGTTGGGCAAGGCGTTGCAGAGATTGGTGCATTTGCGCTGGGCTGCCTTCAAATAACCGACCACAGCCACCGCTAAATAAGGTATCTCCACAAAGTAGAATTGGGCCTTGCTCTGCAGCAAGCGCATAATAGGCTATATGCCCCAGGGTATGGCCTGGTACATGCAGGACTTTAAACGTCAGGTCAAACTCTTGTAAGGTCATTTGATCGCCATCGACTAATGGATGGGTAAGCGCCGGTATTTTAGTGGCTTCAGCAGCGGGGCCATAGACGATGGCTTCCGGCCAGATTTGCAATAAGTGCTCAATACCATCAGTATGGTCCCAGTGATGGTGGGTAATTAAAATATGACTGATGGTTTTGTTGGCTTGCTGAGCGAAAGCAATCACCGGGTCGGCATCGCCTGGGTCTACCACAACCATCGATCCATGTTCAGTGTCTGTTAGACACCAGATATAGTTGTCTTCGAAGGCGGGGACCGGGGTTAGAGTCAGTTTCTGTGCTGGCATCTGATATACTCACTTACACTTGATTGGCAAAGGACGCACACCACCATGAAGCCTGCTTTAAGTCACCGACCTGCTTCCGTCCCTGCAAACTGGCAGCAATTACCGCAAGGAGATGCTTTGTTGCGCTGCACTGAACAGCAGTTGGCAGCGTGGTGGCCGCAAATCTTTGGCTATTACTTACTCAAAGTGGGTGACTTAAGTTGTCAGCTTGATACGTCTGAATGTTCCATTAAGCATCATATCCATGTTGGGATCAAGGCTGATACCTTGGATCTGAAAGCGGAACCAGATGCTTTACCGGTGAGTGACTTGAGTGTTGATGCTTTATTGCTCTGTCATATCCACGAGTTTTCCGCTGATCCACATCATTTAATGCGAGAAGCGCATCGGGTCTTGATGGCCGATGGTTATTTGTTGCTGACCGGTTTTAACCCATTAAGCTTGACGGGCCTGATGAAGTTAAACCCTTGGTTGCGGCATAAAATGCCATGGAGTGGCCGATTTTTCAGTACCAGCCGCTTAAAAGATTGGTTGTATTTGCTTGGTTTTGAAGTGATGGAAGAGCAACGTTTTTTCTGTTCAGCGATGTTAGGGCAGTCTGCCCCTGATAGCCGTTGGCGAGACTGGCTAGCGCGCTATATGGGCAGCAGTTACTTGCTGGTGGCCCGTAAGCGTGAACTGCCGCTGACACCAATCCGGCCCAAATGGCGGCTAACCCCTTCATATAGCTCAGCCGTCGAAGGCACTCTGACCACCAACCGGGTGCAGCGGCGTAACGTGCAGCAGGATAAATAGTTATTCAGTGGCAAGCTGCTGCAGTGTATCCACCAACTGAGACAAACCAACGCCATTGGATGCTTTCAACACGAGCAAATCGTCTGGCTGCAACTCGTCCAAGAGCATCGGCTGCAAGGTGGCTACGTCGGGGAAGCACTCGCAGTGGCGGATAGCACTTAAATGAGATTGTAGTTGGCTCATTTGTTCACCGACACAGTACAGCTTGTCTGGCTGACTGGCTTCAATGTCTGGCAGCAAAGCCAGGTGCAGAGAAACGCTTTGCGCTCCCAGCTCCAGCATATCTCCGAGTACCAGCAGAAGCCTGCCCTTGCGAGGGATTTCACCGAGCATGCTAAGCAGTGCCCGCATGGAAGCCGGATTGGCATTGTACGCATCATCAATCACTGAAATGCGACCTTGCGGCAGCTGCAGTTGAAGCTGCTGGCCACGACCTTGAATGGCCTGAAAGTGACGCGCCGCATCCAGCAACGCGGCTTCCGGCAATGCGCAACTTTTGGCCAACGCCAGCAGCACCAGGCTATTGATGGCCATGTGTTTACCCGGTGTGGTCAGCTGGTAGCGAAACTGCTCATCCTGATAAGCTACCACCAATTCAGGTGGTTGGTATGACAGCAGTCGGACATCAGCATTCGGATGCGAGCCAAAACTAATAACACGCAGCTGTCTCGCCAAGGCGGCTTGCTGAAAAATGGGCCATTCGGCTATATCACGGTTGATAATGGCCACCGCACCTGGTCGCATTTCATGAAACAGCCGGCTTTTTTTGCGGGCAATGGTCGCCACGTCTTTATGGTATTTCAGGTGGGCTGGGGCCACTGTGGTAATAACAGCTACATCGGGCCGGGCAATGCGACTGCTTAAACGAATGCTGCCAATGGCCAATTCCAGCACCGCATAATCGAGTGACCAGGGCATGGAGGCAAGGTTCCAGGCGACACCCAAGGGTAAGTTGGCATTGGCTTGGGTACTGGCGGTTGAACCAATGCTTTGTAAACAATGGGCCAGCAAAGCCACCATGGTGCTTTTGCCGGCGCTGCCGGTCACTGCAATGACTTTGCCCTGCAGTCGACTGCGGGCATAGCTGCCCAGGGCCAGTACGGCTTGTTGATTATCCTGCACCTCCAGGACGGGTAACGATAAATCAGACGAAACGAGCTCGGGCTCCTGCAAAATGGCGGCTATTTGCTGTGCTTTTTCCTGTATTGTGGTGTCTTTAAAACCGGCCGGGTTTTTAGCGCTAGATGCCATCACCAAACTACGTTGCTTTAAACCATGCAGGCTAATCGCCACACTATCAATGTGTTCCGGTGGAGGCTGAGCTCCGCGCCATTTGCCATGGGTTGCACAGGCAAGCTGCTCTGCTGTCCAATGGTTCGCCAGCTTGGCAACCGGAGGAGGTGGGATCTGGGCTCTGGGTTTTTCTTGCTGCAAAAAACGATGGTAAGCAATGTAGCCGGACAGATAATGCTCGATATCATCAATTCGAATACGAAAAGCGTGATGGCGGATAAAAAAGCTGCCGCAAATAGCGTCTGGATGACGAAAAAACATCGCCAGTTCAGGCCAGAAAAAACCATTCAGCATATGCTCGGCGCGCTGCTGCATGGCAAAGTAGAACTTATCCAGATTCAGGCTATGGTACAACCAATACAGTTCGGGGCGCTGGACTAGGTTGCGTAATAATTCATGCGCGGCCATCATCAACTCTAGCAGCGTTGGAAAGGTGGTGATGCGCTCAATCACAAAGTCGAGGTATCCCATGACATTGTTCAAGCCAAACTCAAAGTAGCGTGCTTCTGGCCGATAGCGCACCAGCTCATTGACGCTGTAACTGAGCCAATGATCATGCGCTTTCCAATGCTCTCGGGCAATAAAGTCGCTAAAAGCCAGTTCGACTGCAGCCAACCATTTGGATTGTTTAGTGAAGTGGTAATAACGCAATAAGGCAAAGCAGGCTTCACCATCATAGTAGATAATACGAAAGGCCTCTTTGACGCGTAAATCATCACTATGCAGCACATGAGTAAAGCGACCAGAGTCAGGCGATTGCATATAAAGAATGCCAGCTGCCAGTTGTTGCATCAGATCATCGTGCTGAGTGGTGGCGGTAATTTCCTTGTATTTGCACAGGGCCAGCAAACACAGTGCGTTTCCTCCCAGTTTAATTTCGTTATTTTCATCCAATAAAAAGGCCAATTGGCTGCCATCTTCTGTGACATGTCTCAGTATAAAGTCTTTAGCCATTCGTGAAAGAGCACGCTGAATGGCAGTATGCAAAGCCGGTTCCTGTGTTGTCTGCCAAGCTTCAATCAAAGCATAGGTTGAGCTGGCATGGCGCAAGGTATTGTAATTGGCAATGGGACGATGAAAACTGGGGAAATATCCATAATGATAGCTGCCATTATCTTTAACCTGGGATGCCAGATAGCGAGCGGACTGATTAATCAGTGATAACGTGAGTGGATGAGCGAGGCCGGGCAGTTGCCTGCGACCTGCATTCGGCCCGGATGGATAGAGTAAAAAAAGTTGCTTATTGGCATCCAGAAACAGTCCTTGTGTATTGAGTAACCACAGTCGATGGTTCGCAGGGAGCTCGGCTGGGTTTGTTAAGGCGTGCTTAAATCGACGTTGTTGATACACTTTGAAATTATGCGGGTTCAGTTGGCAGTGCGAAATTCGATGGCCAGCATACAAAAGTGCATTAGCATTTAATTCCTGCTCGGTATAGACCTGATTAAATGCATCATCAAAAGCGATTCCGTAGCGAAAATAGTTACGCTTGGTCTGCTGGAGCTGCTGTTGTAACTCAGCCATAGTGACTGATTGAGCTGAGCGCAGCCAATCAACCCTCAAATAGCGTATAGAGAGTTGCTTTTCAGCAATGCATTGTTCGGTACTTTGTTTTAGTTGCTGCCAACACGAGGTAAAGTCATCTGCAATGGCATGCATCACCCAACTGCGCCTGGCGCCATCACTGATGGCGCACCATAAGCAGAATTTATCCAGTTGATGAGTCGCTGCCGGATAGTTTTTATGTACGTTAAATTGCAGTTGATCCCATGGGATCGAGCTGATCATGTTATACGGTTTTTCTGTTTGCTGGGTCGAACCTTTACCTTACCATATCAGTGGCTTGCTGAAATATATTTTGCAGCTGTAAATTGATGTAAAACAAACTGGTGTCAATTTGACAACCTATTTTGTTGATTTTATGAGCGGAATAAACGAGAATAGACAGAGTAGTCATAGTAGTGTGTTGTAAAAGGATTTACTTATGTTGAAGCAGTTTGTGACCGTCGAGCCGATGACGGTATTGTCCATCACAGGGCAAGTATGGCTCAAGCAAGCCAATGGTGACCTGGAGCTGGTCACGCTGGGTCAACAGCTTCCAACGGATGCTCAACTTATTTTTGAAGAAGGTGCGCAATTAAATGGTGCGGATCTTCAGGCAAACGAATCTTCCAATGATCCCTTACTTAATGATGCCCTTACTGCTGAAATTGAAGCAATTCAGCAAGCATTACTGAGTGGCGAGGACATCAATCTGATCCCTGCCGCTGCTGCTGGTGATACCGGTAATGATGGCAGCAATAGCGCCAGTATCTTAGCGCGAACAGGCAATGAAGTTCTGCCCGATGCTGGTTATGACACTTTTACCGATGCCAACTCTACTGAAGTTACGGATACGTTTATCCCTTTAGCGGCAGACCTGACCGAAGAAGATGATGACGACACTGATGCAGACGCTGATGCAGATGCTGATGCTGATGCAGACGCTGATGCAGACGCTGACGCAGATGCCGACGCGGATGCAGACGCGGATGCAGACGCGGATGCCGATGCAGATGCAGATGCTGATGCAGACGCGGATGCTGATGCGGATGCGGATGCCGACGCGGACGCAGATGC
>JAIUMG010000073.1 GCA_022565655.1 Alkalimonas sp. | reverse complement strand
CAGGAAACCGGCCAAATCGCCGTCAACCTGATTTATCCGAGCTGGGTCATCTATTCGGATGGCTTTGAAGCCAAAAAATGGTTTAAATCCAGCCTCGATTATCGTTTAAACGTGGTTTTAGCGTTATTTGTTATGGCACTTACCTGGCCGATTATGCTGGTCACCGCATTGCTGATTTACCTGGAAGATGGCCGCAAAACCGGCGCCTCGGTATTTTACAAGCAAGTACGGGTAGGCATTGATGGCAAGCCATTCCATATCATTAAGTTCCGTAGCATGGGGCCAAATGCCGAAGCCAATGGTGCCCAGTGGGCAACCAAAGATGATATGCGTGTCACCCGGGTTGGTCGAGTTATTCGTAAATACCGTATCGATGAGCTGCCACAGTTGATCAATGTACTGCGTGGTGAGATGGGCTTCGTTGGCCCGCGCCCTGAGCGTCCAGAGTTTGTCTGTGAACTGGAAAAAGATATCCCTTATTACAGCCAACGCCACAACGTCAAGCCAGGTTTAACCGGCTGGGCTCAGTTAAAGTACCCTTATGGTGCCACTGCTGAAGATTCAATGGAAAAGCTGAAGTTTGATCTGTACTACATCAAGCACCGCAGTTTATTGTTGGATTTGGTGATTCTTATTCGTACTGTAGAAGTTGTACTCTTTGGTAAAGGGCGATAACTGGATGCAATCATCAATACGCCCACTCCAGGCGCTCACGATTGATATCGAAGATTATTTTCAAGTTGCTGCTTTTGAAAACAAAATTCAGCCTTCGGATTGGAGCAAGTATCCAATCCGAGTCGATATAAATACCTATCGGATCTTGGATGTATTTGAAAAAAACCAGGCCAAAGCTACTTTTTTCATTCTGGGTTGGGTGGCAGAAAAGTTTCCAGAGTTGATCCGTGACATACATCGGCGCGGCCATGAAGTCGCTAGTCATGGTTACAGTCATACCAAAGCAACCACTCAGACTCCTGCTCAATTCTTGCAAGATATCACCTCAGCTAAACACCTTTTAGAAGACATCATTGGCGCAGAAGTGACTGGCTATCGTGCACCAAGCTTTTCTATTTGTGCGGAAAACGAGTGGGCTTTTGCCAGTTTAAAAGAGGCGGGCTACCGCTATAGTTCAAGTACTTATCCCATAAAACATGACCATTATGGCACTCCATACTGGCCAGCGGAGCCTTATCTCCGCAAAGAAGGTTTGTGGGAGTTTCCAATGCCGATACTGACCATTAAAGGCAGGCAAATACCAATAGCTGGTGGCGGCTATTTCCGCTTGCTGCCTTATTGGTTAAGCAAAGCCTTAATCCAGCGTTACTTGCGACAGCACAATAGCCCTTATATGTTTTATTTTCACCCATGGGAAATCGATAATGAGCAGCCTCGGATCGAAGGCGCTAGCTTCAAGTCTCGTTTTCGTCACTATGTAAATCTCAAGCAGATGGAATGTAAGGTTTCAAAGTTACTGCAAGATTTTGAGTGGAGTACGGTGCAACAGGTTTTTGAAAGCTACCAAAGCACCGAAAAAAAATAAAAGCCGGAGTCCCTCCCAGATGCAAGGAACGTATCACGAAAAGCAAAACCGCTTAGGCTTTCCCAGCCAACTCCTGATAGTAGCCGCTGTATTTTTGGGCGCTTACCTCATTGTTTTTTGGCCAACGCTTGCCCGTATGGAGCTGGTATGGCGTCATTCAGAAACCTACATGCACGCCTATTTAATACTGCCCATATCTATATGGCTTATCTGGCGTGAACGCAACACTCTTGCACTCTACCCAGTCAAGCCCACTTTATTGCCTGCTCTGCTTGCTTTGCCTTTACTGGTGCTTTGGTTACTAGCCTTTGCCATCGATGTAAACTTCGTTAGTCAACTCGCCGCTATTATCTATTTACAGCTATTGATATGGTCACTACTAGGCCACCGCATGATCCGCCGGGTGTGGTTCCCAGTTACTTTTTTGATCTTTCTGGTTCCTTTTGGTGAAGCGGCTAACCCAGTATTACAACGTATTACCGCCGATATGGTCATTCACTTTTTGCGCCTGGTTGATTTTCCGGTCTTTCGTGATGGCCTCTACATCTTCACGCCTTCAGCTGTGTTTGAAGTAGCTGTGGCCTGCTCAGGACTGAACTTTCTGCTCACCAGTCTAGTGCTCTCTTGTTTGTATTCCTATTTGCATTACACCAGATGGTATAAATCACTGGCATTTATTGCCATGACCCTAGTGCTTTCCATCATTGCTAATGGTATTCGTGCTTTTTTGCTAGTGGTGATTGGTGAAAAATCAAATCTGACTTATGGATTCGGTGCCGACCACTACTATTACGGCTGGCTGGTGTTTTTTATAGTCATCATGCTGGCTTTCTGGCTAGGTGCTAAATTTGAGGATGAGGAGCAAGATCATAAAGCCACAGAAGCGACAACGAACACCTTATCGCATCGATACAAAGTCCCCACTCTGCTGTTGCTTGTGTTAACAGCTAGCCTACTCGTCGCAGGTGGACTAAGCAGAAGTATGAATGAGACCAAGGCTCCCGAACAACCAAAAAGCCTCTATGCCACCCAAAGCAGTGTAATCACTCAAAGCAGTTGGGGCATTCAGTTCTTCGATGGTTTAAGTCGGGATCACTGGCAAACCGATGAAGGTATTGAGCTGTTTGTTGCTCAATACGGGCACCGACAAGATCGCGGCGATATGATCACCTGGCACAACACACTATTCCATACCGACCACTGGAGCATCACCCAGCAGAAAAGCTACGGCGACCGATTGAATGGCTACAGCATCCTCTACCTGACGAATACTCGTGGCCAACAACGAGCTCTGCTGTACTGGTACCAGATTGGTGAGGTCAAAACCAGTAGCCGCGTTATCGCCAAGCTGATGCAACTAGCAGCTATTTTACGTGGTGATCAAACTCCAGCAGCCGTTAAGGCCGTATCTGTTGAAAGTCATCAAGACATAGCGTATCTAGAGCAACAACTCCGCCAGGGCCAACAACAACTGCTTGCAGGGCCGCATGAATGAGCAAGAGTGTTAGCCAAAGTGTGTTGCACAGTTCGGCTATCTTGCTCACGATACAACTGATCCAGAAAAGTCTAGGATTTGTTTCAACCCTAGTCCTTGCAAGGTTATTGGTACCAGAACATTTTGGTGTCGTCGCCATGGTGATGATTTGTTTGATGTTCTTCGAAAATATTGCCGATGCCGGCAACCAGCACTACATTATCCAAAAACAGGATCTGGATGACGAAGACTTACATACTGCCTGGAGCATGGAGCTCGTCACCAAACTCGGCATGTTTGCGTTGATCTTAATATTGGCACCATTTTTAGCGCGTTACTTCGAGATGCCACAACTAACCAGTGCACTGATGGTCGCCAGCTTAGTACTCCCCCTCAAAGCATTGCAAAACCCAGCCGTGATGTTATTTGCTAAGCAGTTAAATTATCAACCCATCTTCGTGTTAAGTATTGTGCAAAAAATCGTTTCCTTTATCATCACCATCACACTCGCATTTCTGTTCCCGAGTCATTGGCCAGTCATTATAGGGGCTCTGGCCTCTGCCATAATTTTTACCTTCGGTAGCTATATTATCAGCCAGTTTCGCCCCCGTTTTTCCCTGATGCGGTTTCATCAACAGTGGGCTTTTTCCAAGTGGCTGATGTTGCGTGGTTTCATTGGCTTTGCCCGTTATCAAGTCGATAACCTGCTGGTATCCAAACGCTTTAGTACCGCCCAGCTCGGTGGTTACCACCTGTTGCGAGAGCTGACCCTATTGCCAGCCATTGCAGTGATAGTCCCTTGCAGCCAGCCACTGCAGGCTGCAATAGCAAGCCAACGTGACGAGGCAGAGCAACTGGCTTATCGTACCCGCATTAGCCTTCTATTGCTGTTTGCTCTTTTGATCCCGCTGACCACATTTTTATTGGCCTACCCGGCACTGATTGTCGATACCTTGCTTGGTAACAACTGGAAAGAGTACAACCACTTACTAGCTCCTTTTGCGCTTTTCTTTCTGACTTTTTGTGTCTTTGATCTGGTCAGCAATGCCTTTTTAGCGATTGGCCGTAGCAAGCTGTTATTTTGGTTTGATGTGCTATCCACCGTCTTAATCGTCGGCCTATTGCTTTTGATCCATACCGCAACCTTACTCGAGATGGCGTGGCTTAGAGGCTGGATATCCGTGGCTACTACGCTGGTGCTGTTGTGGTTGCTGCAACAAGCGACCGGCTATAATATAGGACGACTCGTTAGTCTGGCCTTGCCCTATGTACTGTTTGCCGTGTTGGCCCTATTTATCAGTAACTTCCTTATTTTACCATCCGAGATGTCACGACTCGGGCAGCTGATCGGACTGAGTGCGGTCTTCTTTTCGCTTTACACCTTGCAGTTGCTTGCTTACACCTGGCTTCTGAGAAAGAAGGTTCGCGAATTGCAGCACCAACATGACGTGGTGATACAGCTATGGCGGCAACGTAAAGAGGATTAAACCGAGCTTAGCTTTGGCTTGGTCTCCAACAACTGCTGATAAAGCTCACTGTATGCCTGCTCCATCGCTTGCGCCGAAAAGTTCTGATAGACATGATCGCAACCGGCCTGCGCTAATTGCGCTTTCAGCTCAGGCTGCTGGATTAAACGACACCATTGCTCCGTTAAAGCCGCTGTATCGCCATAGTCGGCCAACAATCCCGTTTGCTCATGGGTGATCAATCGGTCGACACCAGGGATGTTAAAAGCAGTCACACAAACCTTTGCTGCCATGGCTTCCATCAAACAACGCGGGATCCCTTCCAAACTAGACGTCAGCACAAAGCAATCGAATGCTGGCAGCAAAGCCAACCGATCATCCCGAAAACCCAAAAAATCAACCTGCTCACTAATGGCTAGTTGGTGCGCTAACTGCTGCAACAAATCGCGTTCATCGCCATCGCCAACCAATACCAAACGGCAATTCGGATGCTGTTGAAGCAAATCAGCAAATGCGTGCAAGGTAGCCGTCAGATTTTTTCGGCTGATCAATTGCCCAATATAACCAATACGGAATTCAGCCGGAGGTTCAGTGGTTGACGCAGTTGTCACGGCAAGCGCACACTCTACTTCAGCCAAATCGACGCCATTATTAATCAAACGAACCCGCTGTGGCTTAACACCATAGGTGTCGAGCACCGTCGCCATGATATCTGGTGATAGCGGACACACCCAATCAAACCAATGAAAAGCCTTGCCACCAAGCCACATATAAGCCCGCAAACGTTTATCAGTTGAATTTTCAAAGCCGTGAGGCGTGCATACAGAGGCAATACCTGCCCACTTTGCTGCTATCACCCCTAAAATATCGGATTTATAACCATGGGTATGGATCACCGAAATTCCCTGCTGGCGAATTAAATCTACCAAGCGTTTTAGCGCACGCAGATCAAACTTCGACGTCATGGCAATACGGTGCTGCCGCGCCGCTGGCAGACCGCAGCGCTTCAACACATCATCACACACACCAGGCTCATCGGTTATCGCAAGATGCTGCTCGATATCGCTACTCGGTGACACAGACAACAGCGCATTGACCCAGCGCTCAGCACCATAATAACCGCTTGGACAAATCAGTTGCAGCACCTTGATAGTCATACAGGTTCCTTTCTTGAGAAAAAAAATCGCACGCCGGCCAGGGTTCCCACAGCACGGGCAGCAAAATAAACGGTATAAAACAACAGCAGATAATAAAAAGCCACTGTGTTGTGCGGCAAACGATACAAGCGCAGGCTGTACAGCAGCACCGGCAGCATCAGCAGGGCTGCGGCAGGGATAAACAAGGATGGTACCAAGATACTGAGCAGCATCGCCAACAAAGCCATCAGCACCCAAAACGGCAACAAAATACTGGGCCACTCCCTCAACGGCACCTTGCGCCCAGACAGGGATTTCAAATTGTACTCAGAGCGCCAAATTTCTTTTTGAAAGGTTTGACTAAGGGTTTTATCTTCCCCCAAGTGAACATAGTTAGTGATTGATGTGTAGTACAAGTCCCCCAACTCACCCAGCTTATCGGTATAGTAATAATCTTCACAAGTTTGCAAATGTTCAGGAAAGCCACCAATCGCCTGGTGGTGTTGTCGGCCGACTAGTAGGTTTCGTCCTGGTAAAAACTGCACACAACTATCTAAATCAGCATTACTCAGTGCGGTTCTCAGTAGCTCAATATTGGATGCATCAGCACCAGCCCGCTGCATCGCGCTAACTACAACGCGATCAGGCCGCTCTTGCATTAATGCTAAGCAGTGAGACAACCAGTCCGGCGCCAGCTGAATATCGGCATCCAAAAATGCCAGCCATTCCGACCGCCCCTTAGATGCACCAAAATTGCGCTGCTCGGATATGCTGGTCGCATCCGGCCGGTACAAGATAGTCAGTTTCGGGTGTTCAGGCACCGCCAAAGGTTCGGTATTTTTGGTCACCACCAGAATTTGCTGCACCCGCTCCGGGCAGTTTTGCGCCAGAATGGATTCGATGGTCGCCACCAGCATCTCTGGCCGCCCCATATGCGGAATAACAAAGTCGACTTTCCCTGCCAGCATGCTCATACGGAAGCATCCATTGTTGGTTTGGTTTGCAGCTCAGCGACCGTTCGCACAATACGCGCCGGGTTGCCAACCGCAATGACACCAGCCGGCAAATCCTCGGTGACCACAGCGCCAGCACCGATAATGCAACCATCGCCAATGGATGCCATCACAATAGCCCCATTACCAATCCAGCAATTGGCACCGATCTGCACTTTTTCAAAACGCCCCCCCTGGTCCTTGTAGGGTTTGGAAGGGTCGGCAAAGTGATGCTGGTTTTTACCGCTCAGAATATGCACCCCACTGCCCAACAGGGTGTTTTCGCCAATACGACACAGCCCGATATTGCATTGCGGGCCTATATAGGATCCAGCCTGAATCTCTGTGCCCTGCTGGGAAAATAAAGCGCCAAAACCGATGTAGCAGTCAACTGCACAGTGCTGCATGGTCAGCCGATACGCTGCCACCCGAAGATAACTGCCCAGCAAACCAGGCCAAAGCGATAACAGCTGGGCAAAGCCACAGAACAAACTGTCCCTGGCACACACTGGCCGCAATACAAAGTAAAGCAGCAACAACGGCGATACCAACAACAGCATCAGCAAACGCACCGCAGCTTTGACTACAGATTTCATGCGGATGCCTCTTGCCGTTGTTGCAAAAGTTCGGGTAACGTCTGTAACACTCCTTCCCAGCTGTATTGCTGACGGATCAACTCCGGTCCGTTACTTTGCAAAGCAAGCCGAAGATCAGGCTCAGCTTGCAAACGCTCGATGCTTGCAACAAACTCCGCTTCATCTGAAGCCGTTAACAGGTGAACTCCGTGCTGACAAGCAATGCCTTCTGCACCCATCGGGGTGGTAATGACTGGTAAGCCACACGCCATGGCTTGCAATATTTTGTTCTGCACACCGCGCGCCAACCGAAAAGGCGCAATAAAGATACTGGCCTGATGGTAATAAGGCAAAATATCATCAACATAGCCAGTCACTTCGATGCCGGGTATTTTTGCAAGTTGTAAAATGCGACTGCTGGGCTGCATGCCGGCGATAACAAAACGGGCACCGGGATATTTTGCCAGCACCTGCTGCCACATTGACTGCACAAACCAAAGCACCGCATCTTCATTCGGTTTGTAATTCATCACACCGGTAAACAAAAAAACAGGTGCTACAGGCGTTGCTGGACTACTGGCGGGGTAGAACACCGAAGTATCTAAACCATTAGCAAGCACACTGACCTTGGAAGCATCAGACTGACGTCTGGCAAACAATTGCACCTCATTATCAGAAATAAAGAAACAGTGATCAAATTGCTGATAAATGCGTTGCTCCGCTTGCGCCACCAACTTGGCTTCACGCTGATACACTAAGCGCATAGGCCAGGCTGCGTTGTTGGCATACTGCTGCCATTTATCAGAATCAAGATCCATAAAGTCCATCAGCAAGGTGGCACTTCGATGGCACTCCTTGAACATTCCTGCCCGATCGAGATAGATTGCCATCGCAGAGCTGGTGCAAACCACTGCATCAAGTTTCACCGTTGTCAGCAGATCTTTTAACGCCACCAGCAGTTCTGGACTGTAAAAGTGGGTTTGCGAAATCGGTTGCCCCGTCAGGAGGGCTGACACTTTTCGCCATAAGCCAGAACCTAACTTTGCCGTCACAACCTTTACCGGCAAGGTTTGTTGCAACTCTGCAGCAAAGGTGGCTTCGTCAACTTCCTCGATAGGAGCCAGGATAGTCAGCTGATGGCCTTGTTCTACCAGATACTTAATCTGATGATAGGTACGGATTTTTTCGCCTTTATCGGCTGGGAATGGCACCCTGTGTGCTAAATAAAGAATATTCACTTGCCCGGCCCCTTAGACTGCCATAGGCACTTTTTACCCCAAATAATACTCTGCATACGTCGTTGCCCTTCTCTCCCTGACTTGGCTTAAAATCGTACCGCTCTGATAGTCACCTAAAAAAGTGATTTAGTATACCCTGCGACTCGCATTGCACAACAGCCTGTGGTGGAAAAACTGTCTCCTGCCATGATACCCCCTTCTGTGAGGTGTTTCGACCGCTTTAGGGCGAATTGAACAGGGGCAACTTTGCAATACGTTTATCAATCATCTGGTGCAAAGCGTTAAACCCATCACCAGAAAGCCCCCCTAACAGTTGCTGGACCTGGCGCTCAGACAGCCCTTCCGGCAAATCTGCAATCTCAGGCATAAATGCACGTTCAAAGTCTTCAACGCTAAGTGTACTGACCTGATGATAATCAATTTGTCCCAGGTGTTGAGCAAACCACACACCAGATTTGTTGGCAGCAATATCAACGAAACTGTAACCAGTACCGCCTTCGGCAGCATCATGAATCTCTTTTAACTGACCGATTTGATCCGCTAAATATACATTCCCCACTAACTTGATCACCACCGAATAAAGGAAGTGCAAAGTTAGATCACGCCTATCGAACAGCACGGCACCGGGTAAGTTGGGGACGGTTTCTCGATCCACATCTGGATTGGCAAAGCGAATAAAGCCCTGATTACCAAAACCTACTGCCAGCGCCCAAAGCGCATTCATCGCTTCTTGATCAAGCTGGCTTTCAGGGGCTCGTTCCTGAGCTAGCTGCAGCAGTTGCTGCATAAAAAAGGCCAGGCGGCGCTCGTCAGGATAGCTGGTGATTAGCCGCTGCAATGCATCCAGGTACAACTCGACATCCGGCGCATAAACCTGCGAGGATCCCATCAGATCACGGCTTAACTGTCGGCTGGTATAAAGCCGTGGGTTGAACTGTAACTGAAATCCACTGGCATCAGGTTGCACAAAGGATAAAGTGCCATCAGATAGACGGCCATGTTGGAATAAGGTGAGTAGTTGCTCATCCGAAGGTTCAGCAAACACCAAACGAACCGAGAAACGCAACAGAGCCATAGCAATCCGGCCAGAAATGGGTAACTTACCAAACTGGCAACTGTCGATAACGAAACCTTCCCGGGTTTCAGACATCATGCAATAGCCATGCAAAAGGCGACCATCCACAGGCCGGGGCAATCGCAATACCACATGCACCACAGCGCCGAAATCACCTAAAGCACCATGGAAAGTAAGTGGCTTTATGGTATGGCTTGCCACATTCAGCAAAGCATCGAGCTGCTTTTGTTTTAGCTCGACCTCAATACCGTTCTGAGAAAATCGCAACTGCTGCAGGGTAGAACTGACTAAGGCATGAGAATCCACCACATCCTGGCTGCTCAGGCTGCGGGAATCTACATCTCCCTTAGTCGTTAGCAACCAAAACAATCCAATGCCGAGCACGCTGAACCAAAGTAGAAGTTTCAGACCAAATCGCACCAGCTTTTTCCACATGCAGCCAATTCCTTGTTCAAAACCTTAAGAGGTGTTATCCCCTCACCTCAGCGCGCATTTTTTGCCAAGAGGATGTACAATAGTACAGATTCTTGTTAAAAAAAGCATCAGACCATTTTAAAAATGGCAGTATATACAAATTGAAAGGATGCCTTACGTTAAAGCCCATTATTATGGCTGGTGGTTCAGGAAGTCGCCTCTGGCCCTTATCTCGTGGAAACTATCCGAAGCAGTTTTTACCGCTGGCCGGACAACACAGCATGTTGCAACAAACCTTACTACGACTAAATGGTTTGGCGCATCAATCTCCACTCATTATCTGCAATGAAGAACACCGTTTTTTAGCCGCCGAGCAAATCCGCCAGCTAGAACACCCTCCCATGCAAATCCTGTTGGAACCAGTCGGACGTAATACCGCACCAGCCATTACGCTGGCAGCGCTGCAAGCTTGCCAGCAAGATAATGAAGCCATACTGCTGGTGATGGCAGCCGATCATGTGTTTGCTGATATTACAGCATTGCACCAAGCCATCGCCACGGCGATACCCTTTGCTGAGGCCGGCAAGATGGTGACCTTTGGCATTACCCCTACCCAGCCAGAAACCGGCTATGGTTACATTCAGCAAGGTAAGGCAATATCAGGTGGCGGCTATGAGGTGGCCCGCTTCGTCGAAAAGCCGGACAGCTCCCTGGCACAGCAATACCTCGATAGTGGCGATTATCTGTGGAACAGTGGCATTTTTTTGTTTCAGGCCAGTCGTTATCTGGAAGAGTTGCAAAAATTCCGGCCAGATATCTATCAAGCGTGTCAGGATGCAATGACCGAGCAAACCCCTGATTTGGACTTTATCCGCATCAATCAACAGGCATTTGAGCAGTGCCCGTCTGAGTCCATCGACTACGCCGTGATGGAAAAAACCGACGAAGCCGTAGTGGTGCCATTGAACGCCGGTTGGAGTGACGTTGGCGGCTTTCAGGCTCTGTGGCAAATCTCAGATAAAAATGAGTACGGCAATGTCCAAAAAGGTGACGTGATTGCACTCGATACCCACAACTGCCTAGTCCACAGCGACGATAAGCTGGTCGCGACCGTAGGAGTGGATAATTTGGTGATCATTACCACCAAAGATGCAGTTCTGGTTGCGCACAAAGACAAAACCCAGGATGTTAAGAAAGTGGTCGAAGAGCTGCAACAAGCGGGCCGCCACGAAGTTAGCTTTCACCGCGAAGTCTATAGACCCTGGGGCAAATACGACTCGGTCGATATTGGCGATCGCTTTCAAGTCAAGCGCATCACCGTGAAACCCGGAGCCAAACTCAGTGTGCAAATGCATCATCATCGTGCTGAACACTGGATCGTCGTGTCAGGCACAGCTAAGGTTACCATCAACGACAAAGAGCAATATCTTACCGAAAATCAGTCGGTCTATATCCCTATCACCGCCGTGCATGCGCTGGAAAACCCCGGCAAAGTTGATTTGGAACTGATTGAAGTGCAATCGGGTTCCTATTTGGGTGAAGACGACATCGTACGTTTTGAAGACCGCTATGGTCGCAATTAACAGGGATGCAGATGATATGCAAAGCAACGCCATCATTGTCAATAGTGGTGTCCTGTTTGGCACCAGCGGTGCCCGGGGCCTGGTCAGTCAGTTAACACCCGAAGTTTGCGCCGCCTTTGCCATCAACTTTGCCCAGCTGATGCAACAAAGCAGGCCGATTGAACACATCGGCCTTGGCATCGACAACCGACCCAGCAGCTATGCCATGGCACAAGCCTGTGCTGCTGCTATAAAGACGCTTGGCATTCAGCCTCTGTACTTTGGTGTCTTGCCCACCCCTGCCTTGGCCAGTTACTGCATGGCTAATAACATGCCCTGCATCATGGTCACTGGCAGCCATATCCCGTTTGATCGCAATGGCCTCAAATTTTATCGGCCAGATGGGGAGATAAGCAAAGCTGATGAATCGCTGATAGTAGAGGGCGAATACCCTGTCCCCGAAGACACAGCGCTATCAGAGCTTCCAGCTAACCCCGAGGCTAACCAGCATTATCTGGCACGCTTTCAAGACTACTTCCCTGCAGGCTTTCTGACAGGCAAAACCATTGGCATTTATCAGCACTCCAGTGCCGGGCGCGACTTATATGCCAACTTGTTTGAGCACTTTGGTGCCAGCACCGTCGCACTGGGGCGAAGTGACCACTTTGTCCCCATTGATACCGAAGCCGTCAGCGAACAAGACCGCAACCAGGCCATTACATGGAGTAAGGAATACCAGTTGGATGCGCTGTTTTCCACCGATG
>JAIUMG010000072.1 GCA_022565655.1 Alkalimonas sp. | reverse complement strand
TAACACAGGCATGCTGGACCTTGGCTACTGCTCTTGCTGACGGACTTTAGCCAGCTCAGAGCGATGGATCCGCTTCATCGGCGGGTTGACCCAGTGCATCTGATTCAGCTGAGCACTACTACGGTTTGCCTGCTCTATCAGCCGCATTTGTTCATAATCCTTGACCCATACATACTCGTCTTGATGGGTAGCAGAGCAACCCGTTACTAGCAGCACCACGGCTCCAAGAGCCACGATATGGCATTTCATCATCATACCTCCCGACTACCTAGTCAGTTTAAGTATAGTTCATTTTTTGTACAGGCGTGTTTCATGGTGGCGCTTTTGTGACCAGTGACATACAAAACAGGATTAATGACTTTAAAAGTGCTTCGCTAACCCCCATTTGATCCTTCTGTTTATTTCTATCTGGCGTATTGATGAAGACCAACTTGATCAGTCGTGAAGGCTACTTAGCATTGCAGCAAGAGCTGGATTACCTGTGGCGCATCAAGCGCCCGGACATTACGCAAAAAGTCAGCTGGGCTGCCAGCCTGGGTGATCGCAGCGAAAATGCAGACTACCAATACAATAAAAAACAACTGCGCGAAACCGACCGCAGAGTCCGGTTTCTCCGCAAGCGCCTTGAAGTACTGCGACCGGTAGATTACAGCCCGGAGCAAGAAGGCCGGGTGTTTTTTGGCGCCTGGGTGCAGATCGAAAACGACGAAGGCGAGCAGCGCCACTTTCGCATTGTCGGGCCTGATGAAATTTATGGTCGTCACGACTATATTTCCATCGATTCGCCGATGGCTCGCGCTTTACTGAAAAAGCAGGTCGATGATGACGTGCTGGTAGCTACTCCAAGCGGGAAAAAGCGCTGGTATATCAATAGCATTTGTTACCAACCAGATGATGCTGAGTCTGAATAGACAATTGCTATTGGATTTTTCTGGCAAGAACAGGGACAATTCCCACATTGTATTGAACACATTCATGCTGCCCCCTATTGGGCTTTCGCATGCACAACCCTGCAACAACTGTCAGGGATCAGGAAACCATGATGACCGTTACGCTTGAACAACAAATCGCCACAGAAATTTCAGCACGTCCAGAGCAAGTCCGTGCCACCATTCAATTGTTGGATGAAGGCGCCACCGTGCCTTTTATCGCTCGCTACCGCAAAGAAGTCACCGGCGGGCTGGATGATACCCAACTGCGTACGCTGGAAATGCGGTTGTCTTATCTTCGTGAGTTACAAGAACGCCGCCAACTCATTTTAAAAACCATCCAGGAGCAGGGCAAACTCACACCTGAGTTGCAGCAAGAAATTGAAGCAGCAGATAACAAAACTCGTTTAGAGGATTTGTACCTTCCTTATAAACCCAAGCGCCGCACCAAGGAGCAAATGGCTATTGAGGCGGGCTTGCTGCCACTGGCCGATGCTATTCTGGCCAACCCAGCATTAGACCCGGAGGCAGAAGCCAGCGGCTATCTGAATGCTGATGCCGGCTATGCTGACAGCAAAGCCGTGCTGGATGGCGTGAAATACATTCTGATGGAGCGCTTTGCCGAAAGTGCCGATTTGCTTAGCCGTTTACGGCAGCAACTGAGCCAGTCTGGTGTGCTAAAAAGCACCGTGGTGGCTGGTAAAGAAAAAGAAGGTGCCAAGTTCCGTGACTACTTCGAGCATAGCGAATTGTGGAAACAGATCCCATCGCATCGGGCGCTGGCCATGTTCCGTGGTCGCAATGAAGGCTTTTTGCAATTGCAATTATTACCAGACAGCGATGAAACTGAAGCCCACCAACGCTGTATTGCTCAGGTCGCGTCGCATTTCAATCTGCAGCAGCAGGGCCGCCCAGCCGATAGTTTCTTGTACACGGTGGCGCAATGGACTTGGAAAGTAAAACTGTATTTGCATCTGGAAAATGATTTACTCAGCGAGTTACGTGAGCGAGCCGAACTAGAAGCCATCCAGGTCTTTGCCCGCAATATGAAAGATTTGCTGATGGCTGCCCCCGCCGGATTGCGACCTACCCTGGCACTGGATCCGGGGCTGCGTACCGGCGTCAAACTGGTGATGCTGGATGAAACCGGCAAGCTGGTAGCAAACCACACGATTTTCCCCCATGCGCCGCAAAACCACTGGGATAAGTCATTAAGAACGTTAGAAAATGTCTGTAGACAATACAAACCTGAACTGGTGGCAATTGGTAACGGTACTGCATCGCGTGAAACCGACCAGCTGATCGCCGAGCTGATGCAAAAAGTCCCTGAGTTAAAGCTTACCAAAGTCATGGTGTCGGAAGCAGGTGCTTCGGTGTATTCTGCCTCGGAGTTTGCTGCGCAGGAGTTCCCGGATCTGGATGTCTCATACCGTGGTGCGGTCTCTATCGGTCGGCGCTTGCAGGATCCACTCGCAGAGCTGGTGAAGATAGAACCAAAAGCCATTGGTGTTGGCCAGTACCAGCATGATGTGAACCAGAGCTTGTTGAGTAAATCGCTGGAAGCGGTGGTTGAAGACTGTGTCAATGCAGTCGGCGTCGATTTAAATACCGCCTCCGTGCCTCTGTTGAGCCGGGTGGCCGGCCTGAATAAAACCCTGGCGCAGAATATCGTGTTGCACCGTGAACAACATGGCCGCTTTAGCAACCGCAAAGAGCTGCTGAAGGTAGCTCGTTTAGGCCCGAAAGCCTTTGAGCAAGCAGCTGGTTTTATGCGGATCACCGCAGGTGATAACCCATTGGATGCCTCAGGTGTGCACCCGGAAGCGTACCCGGTTGTAGAGAAAATTCTGGCTCAGCATCAAAAATCAATGCAGGACGTGCTGGGCAACCACGACTTTATCAGCAAGCTAAAGCCGGAAGATTTCGTCGATGCTCATTTTGGTATTCCGACCATCAGCGATATTCTGGCAGAGTTGGATAAGCCCGGCCGGGATCCACGGCCAGAGTTTAAGATGGCCACCTTCAAAGAAGGCGTCAATACGCTGCACGATTTAAAGCAAGGCATGCTGTTGGAAGGGGTGATCACCAATGTCACCAACTTTGGTGCCTTCGTTGATGTTGGTGTGCATCAGGATGGTTTGGTGCATATCTCGTCGCTGGCCGATAAGTTTGTCAGCGATCCACACCAGCTGGTCAAGGCCGGCGATATCGTTAAGGTCAAGGTGTTGGAGGTTGACCAGGAGCGCAAGCGTATTGCGCTGACCATGCGGATGGATGAACAGCCCGGCCAGGCCGCACCGAATAAAGCAGCTGCGACCAAAAGCAAGCACAAAGGCAGTAACCCGCGCACAGCGAAACCAACCAAGGCAGCCGCACCGGCCAACGCCGCCATGGGCAATGCCTTTGCTGATGCACTGGCAAAACTGAAGAAGTGAGTGTTGAGCACTGCATGCTATCAATTGTTCGTTTTGCGATTGGTACGATATCAGTGCTTAATGCTTACGCCTGCTGGCGCATAGTACTTTGCTGCGGTGTGGTGGCTTGTTGGTAGAAACCGGAAATCACCTGCGAGCGACGCTGCAAGGTTTCGCTCTCGGTTTGTGGGAACGCATTGCTGCTGTCAGGAACACGGATCTGCTGTTCAGCATCTTGATCCGCAAAGAACCGCTGAGGGGCGCTAGGCTCATTGCTGCGGCTGATGGCCTCTTTTGCCATTTCTGCTCTCGCGGCCAACATACGACGACTAGCATCGGCAGCAATACGACGATCGGCTGCTGAGGGTTCTGCTGGAGCTAAAGCAGCGGCCCGAACTTGCTGCATTTTTCGCACGGTCGCTTGTGGATCCCCGGGGATCTCAGACACATCAATTTGCACTTCACCGCCGACGGCGTATTGATTGCCATCCGGCCCACGCTCATAGGTGTAGGTTGGGGCGCTGGCGTACTGCCCGCCCACTGCAGCATGAGCCTGTTCGTGCATCCGCACTTCCCGGTCACGTGCCTTTAACTCACGTAGCTCTTGCTGCTCAGCTTGCTCTTGTTGCTCCGCTTGCTGCTCGTTACGAGCAGAACTTTCAGAGTTACTCTCTTGCTCTGCATCCCGTTCAGCATCGGGGTTGCGGCCTGTAATGGCTTGAGGTAATTCCGTATCCTGACTGACGCGCTGGGAGCTATTGGTGATACCAGCTGCAACGCTTTGCTGCTTTTGTTTATCATCACTCGCAACCGGCTTTTCGGCCGGCCCTTTGCTCAGCTCTTTTACCGGCTCAATCAGCTCTCGTCGCTGATTATCCCGTCGAGCCATTTCGGTCGACGGGTTGCTGGTATTCAGGCTGACATTAGGATAATGCGAGGTAATGTTCATCGTTGTTTCACTTAAGCACGGATATCCACAATCGTGCCGAGCACTTCATCGGCAGACTGGATAGAGCGAACATTGGCCTGTGCATTGAGCTCTTGCACATTTAGCTCAACCAAACTCGACTCAACACTTGGAGCATTGCCTTGTGCAACCTCATTCTGTGCTGCGGATTCAAGCGCGCCATTTTCTGCCTGCTCGGCTTCAGCAACAGGCCGCTGTGTTTCAGCATCTGCCGCATTGTTACGGTTCTGCTGAGTTTGCTGGTTGATGTTCAAGGTCGCTTCCGTGACACCGTTGCTGGCACGTTGCAAGCCTTGCATGCCTGCGGCAAATGCGGATTGGATCTCCATTGAGGACCTCCTGTTTTTTACTGCATTGAATGTTCAATTATTGACCATTTTGGCCAAAATTGAAAGCTTTCTCGGTAAATAAGCTCTGTTGTATGCTGTGCAGCCAGGCTGCAGTCTCATGCGGATGCGAAATGAAAGGGGCGTGAGAGGCATGCTCAAAACGATGGACCAATACCTTGGGCTGGCACGTCAGCAAAGCATCGGTCAGCGCCACCGGAACCAAGGTATCCAACCGGCCAAAGCCGGCAAAGACAGGTAGCTTGAGCTGGCTCAGCTCATGACGTAAGTCAGTGCCAGCCAACAATGCCAACCCTCCTTCAAGCGCCACTTGCTGTGGAACCGGTTGCTGCAAAATGGCCTGGCGCAAGCATTTGATATCCTCGCGGGCCGAGGGGCTACCCATGGCTTGAATCGCTAAAAAGCGCTGGATGGTCTGATTGATATTCTGACTCAGCTGCTGTTGAAACTGCTGAAACATGGTCGCGGCCATGCCAGGCCAACCAGCCTGACTCATAAAGCAAGGTGAAGCCGCCAGCAGCACCAGGGCCTTAACCCGCTTTGGGTGACGTGCCGCCAGCGCCAGCGCCACCAAGCCACCTAGTGACCAACCACAGAGCACACTCGATTCAGGTAGCTCGGTTTCAAGCTGCTGACAGACGGCATCTAGCTGATAGGGTTCAGGGTACTGGCCTGACTCACCAAAGCCTGGTAAATCCGGGGTCTTTACTGCCCAGTGTTGCTCCAGCAATGGCAACCACTGCTGCCAAACCGCATGATTCATGCCCCATCCATGCAGTAGCACCAGTGAAGGTTTGCGGCTTTCTGTGATCACTGCCATAATTCACCATTTAAACACAAAAAAAACATTATGATTACAAAACGCATCATTAAAGGGCTGCATTGGCTACTGCCCAACCGCTGTTTATGGTGTACCTTGCCGGCTCATCAGCCACAACAGCAATTGTGTACCGCCTGCCAAAACGCCTTGCCTGAGTTTGATATGGTATTTTATCACGGTAACTTGTTGTGGCTACCGGCTGTGCAACGTGGTTTGCCCAAGCTGCAGGCAGATCGCTTGGTCAGTTTAAGCTGGTACCAACAGCCCTGGAAGCTTGCCATCACCCAGTGGAAGTTTAATCAGGATCTGGCCGCTGGCCAGTGGTTGTTGTCCTGCTTCGCGCAATTGGCGCATAATTACCAGGAGGCGGGCTTTCCCTTGCCCGATCTGCTGACCTACATTCCGATGCCCAGGAAGCGACAACGCCAACGGGGGTTTAATCAGGCAGAGTTGCTGGCCAAAACCCTGGCAGAGGTCTGGCAACGTCCCGTTGTCGCCCTGTTAAGCCGCAAACAACTCGATAAGCAACAATTAAATTTGCATCGCTCAGCGCGGCTGCGAAATTTACGCCGGGCTTTTCAGGTTTCAGAGTCTGAGCAGCATTTGCTGCGGCAAACGGAATCCATTGCCTTAGTCGATGACGTGATCACCACTGGCTCCACCATGCGTTTTGCTTGTAAGGCACTAAAGCAAGCTGGTGCCTCAAACATCCAGCTCTGGACACTGGCCATAACCGAATCAGCTGCGCGCTAAAACGGCTTGGCAGGCACTCATAGCTGAACGCTTACTCATCCTCGTCGTCCTGAAAAGCGTTGGCACGGAACGCATGGCCAAGATACATGGCGTTCACCAGCAAGCGGCTAGATCCTTTAAAGTAGCCACGGAATACCGGGTTATCGGTCATGGCAATGACCCGGCCACGACCCAGATTATGCGCTAATAACACAGCCCCCTGGCCGATACGTGGCACATACTCTGCTGCGGTATAGCCTGCCAGATGTGGCTGCTCGCTGTACAAAGCAACATTAACAAACGGCATCGGCGAAGGCTGCAGTAACAAGGTGGAATTCTTAAACACCGGCAAGCGATTGCGTGGCAGGCCAAATGTCAGCGGGTGACTCAGATCAAGTTCCGCCTCAAAAATGGCCCCGGCGATACGTTGCTTGGCTGATAATGCTTCCTGATCGGCGTAGCTCAAATCATGCTGAGGGATTAATCGTGCCATTTCGTTGCTGTGCCATACCTGAGCTTGTAACAACTCATGCTGCGCCAACCAGGCGACCGCTCGCTTCTGGCCCCAAATAATTCCTCCATCATTGGTCCAGCGTCGCAATGCATCACGCTCTGCGTCTCCCCACTGTCGGTAATTGCCATCAGGTAAAATAATATGGCTGTAACGCTTTAGATCGATCCGCCGCAGACGGTCCGGCTCCACCATGGTTGGCGAAATTCCGGCCAGTCGCTCCAGATTATACCAAAGCTCACCCGCTTCCGTGGAGTTGATACCAGGGCCGGCAACCAACAGCACCTCAGGCAACTCCACCGGAATAAAGCGATGGCTACCTAAGTCACTGCCTGCTGAGGTTAAGCCCGTTTGAATGGCATGCACCTGCAGCCCAAAGGCTTGCTGAATTTCGGTGAGGTACTGAAACCAACCATTGTCTTGCTGCAGGCCCGCCGGGATAAGCACCGTGCCAGCTTTAAACGCATGCTCACCCTCACTCGTTACGGCGGTAAAGTCCCCACGCGCCATTTTAACCGACAACCCAGCAGACAACACCGCTTGCAGCATCACCGGAGCGGTCTGATCCTGCCAGGAGAAGGCATAGGCATAGGCATCTGACTCTGGTGTGGCTGCAAATCGTGTTTCCGGTTGCCATGGCTCTGACGCCAGTGCTCTGGATGGATCGCGTTGCACGGTATTGAATTCAATATTGAAGGCATACGGCAAGGTCCAGCTGGATACATCATAGAAGGTATTATCCGGAAAGTTTTTTCGGGTACTAAAGGCTGCTTTTAACAAACGATATTGTGGTTGTTGCAGCGGCACAAAGTAACTTTCTCCGGCTTTGTAACTATTTTGCCCATCTTGCCAGTCCCGCTGTAAGGCAAACACCTCGATCTGATGCTGTTGCAACAGTTGCAGTAAGCTGTCTAAACGAGTTTTATCCTCAGCCTCCGTCAGCATGTAGCCACGACTATTTTCTTGTCTGGACTCCGTTTGCCCCAGTTGAAAGAAGGCTTGCTGATACTGTTGCAGCTCTTTGCGGTATTCCACGGCTCCACGGATGGTCGATAAAGAGGTTGTCAGTTGGTTATCGATGGTTTTTTCAAAGGTCAGGACACCATGAATGGATTCTTGGGCATGACCACGGCTGCTGGCTTGCTCGTACAAAATACCCACCCCTCCGGTCACATCAGGATAGGTTGAGCCTTTGCCAATGTAAAAGTCATCGAAGCTTTCTTCGGTGTAATACAGCTCGCCTTTTCGATCCAAAGCGGCGGCATGAAATTCTGCCAGGTAACGCGTTAGCTCAAAGTTGCGCTCCGGCGTGAGTGGGTAGTTGCGACTTGGGATCCCTGGCTGAAAAAAGTAACTGCTGTTGGTGCCCATTTCATGAAAGTCACCCACCACTTGCGGTTGCCAGTGATAATACTGGGCAATGCGCGCCTGACTTTCCGGGTGCTGCAATAACAACCAGTCCCGGTTTAAATCAAACCAGTAGTGATTGGGCCGGCCATTCGGCCATGGCTCAACATGTTCCCTGTGCTGGGGATCCGCCACCGGTGTTGCGCCACGGTGCATATTCACCCAATGCGAAAATCTATCGTGGCCATCCGGGTTCAAACTGGGCTGGATCAAAATAACGGCTTCATCCAGCCAGCGCTGCACCTCAGGTGAATTCGATGCAGCCAGATAATAAGCCAGCGACACCGCGGCATGAGCTGCGCTGGGTTCATTGCCATGCACACCATAGCCCAGCCAAATCACTACAGGGGCATCTTCAGCCAATGATTGCCCCTGGCTTTGCGCCAGATTTTGCTGACGGATCTGCTCCAGCCGTTGCATATTTTGCTCAGAGGAAATCACCAGCTGCAATACCTGGCGGCGTTCATGCGTGTGCCCAATCACCTCAAGCTCGGCTAATGGCGATTGCGACGCCAACAGCTCAAAGTAACGTTGAATTTGATCATGCCGCCAATGCCACTCTCCCATGGCATAGCCACTGACCTCTGATGGTTTAGGTACATCGGATTTCAGTGGACCGTCCGGTAACACCGCCTGAACAGCAAAACTGCAGCACAGCACGACAATCAATGGCAAATAGTTCATTAGAGGCGCTCCAAGCAAATATCTTTTTCAGACACACAGCGATAAGTGTCCCTGAAACTGGCGACAAACTCAAGCGGGGCTGGAAACAGCGAGCAAGGCAGAGTATGATAGACTATAACCTAGTAATTTAGTCAGGTACTCATGATGATCACGATTTCAGAAACAGCACAAAGCCACTTTGTGACCTTGCTAGAAAAGCAACCTGCAGGGACCCATATCCGGGTCTTCGTCGTTAACCCTGGTACGCCAAGCGCGGAGTGTGGCGTGTCTTATTGCCCACCGGATTCGGTCGAAGACAGCGATCAACAACTGCCTTTTAACGGCTTCAGTGCAGTGGTTGATGCAGAAAGTCAGCCCTATTTAGTCGATGCGGTGATTGATTTTGTTACCGATCAAATGGGTTCACAGCTAACGTTAAAAGCGCCGAATGCCAAAGTTCGCAAGGTGAGTGACGATGCGTCATTGCAAGAGCGGGTCCAATATGTCATTGACTCTGAGATCAACCCGCAGTTGGCGAATCATGGTGGCCAGGTTTCGGTTGTCGAATTGACAGATTCGGGCGTAGTCGTTTTACAATTCGGAGGAGGCTGTAATGGCTGCGCTCAGGTGGACTTAACGTTAAAAGAAGGCATTGAGAAAGAATTACTCAATCGCTTCTCTGGCGAGCTGACTGGCGTCAAAGATATGACTGAGCACCAGCGTGGTGAGCATTCTTATTACTAACGACCCGGTGAGTTCAGCAACAACAAACAGGTAGCAATTATGAAGTTATCAATATTATGGCTAGGTGTGATTCTGCTTTGGCTGGCTCAGCCTGCCCAATCCGCAGTGGTGCTGATTTATCATCACATTGCCGACGATACACCACGAGTCAGCAGCACCACCGAAGAGGAGCTTCGTCAGCACCTGACCTACCTGCAAGAGCATGACTTTGAGGTGATTGGTTTAGACACTCTGATCCAGCAGCTGCAACAAGGAAAAGACGTTGCCGATAATGCCGTGGTGATTACCTTTGATGATGGTTACGAGAATAACTTTACCACCGCTCACCCGATACTGATGGAGTTTGGTGTACCCTACACTATTTTCATCAGCCCCGGCGATATCGACAACCGCACAGGTCCGGTCATGACCTGGCCTCAAATCAAGCAAATGTCGAACGACGGTGTCCTGGTCGCCAATCATGCCATGTACCATGAAAAGATGGCTCAGCCCAAACCAGACGAGAGCGAACAAGCCTGGCTGGCACGGATGAAAGACACCATTGTCACCGCAGAACAGCGGATTAAAGAGGAAACGGGCCAGAGTCACCAATGGCTGGCCTATCCCTATGGTGAGTTTAGCCCACAGCTGGAAACCTTGGTCAAAGAGCTTGGTTTTATTGGTATTGGCCAGCAATCCGGCGCGGTTGGGCCGACCACTAAGCTCACACGGATCCCTCGCTTTCCTGCGGCTGGTCGATTCGCAGAGATGTCGGATTTAGCCCAGAAACTACGCACACTTCCTTTCACCATTGTTGAGCATGTGAGTGCCGACCCCATGGTACAAACCAGACACAACCCGCCAACGCTTACGTTAAAGCTGGAGGTGCAGGATTTTCGTCCTGCGCAGCTGCGTTGTTATGCCGGCATGGAAGTCATTGAGCCAGACTGGTTGGATGAACAGACCTTTCAAGCGCGAGCCAGTAAAGCAGTGAACCGCGGCCGTAGCCGTTACAACTGCACGGCGCCATCCATCAGAAAACCAGGCTACTTTTACTGGTATTCTCAGCCCTGGTTGTATGGGCGCTCCAGCGACTAGCGTTCATTCCTACTGGAACAAACTAGCCCCGTCGCAGCTGGCGGATAACCCAAGGGAAATCTGCCAGCAAGTCTTCAGTCCGCACAGTTGGCACCCGTCCGGGAGCCAGCTCGGGTTTAAACATCGCCACCAGCTGCCCTTGCGGATTGATCAACACAATGGACGCACTGTGATCGACCAGATAGTGCTCTTCCGTCGTGCTGGACATGGCATACATCAAACCAAGCTGTCGGACAAAAGGAAACAGCTGGTCATGACCTGCGGTCACACCAAGCACGGCCGCTTGATCAAAGTAATGCACATAATTCGCCAACTGCTCCGGCGTGTCGCGGTTTGGATCAACCGAGACAAACCAGATCCCTAAAGGCTCCTCAACATGCTGCTGCAAGTCCTCATGCACCCCCGCTAATTGCGCCAGCGTCAGCGGACAAATATCAGGGCAATAGGTGTAACCGACGAAAGCCAGAGTCCACTGACCGTAGAGTTGATCTCTGCTCACCGCCGAGCCGGTATGGCTTTGGAGTTGAAAGTCGGCCAACGTGCGGGCTTGCGGGTACAGCAAGGTGTGTTCTGGCTCATGCTGTTGCTGCCAGTGATGAAAACCGATGATGCCAGCCAGTAAGGCCAGCACCGCTACGAATCCGTAGAAAAACTTAGCTGCCATAAATCGGAGATACCTTTACATAATGATCCAGAAGTAGAACCAAAAATAACACCATCAGGTGTACTATCGAGAAGCGAAACATCTTCATCGCCTGCGCCTCATCAGCACCAAACTTTAACCGCCAGGCATGCTGCATAAAGCGAATATTTAGCACACAGGCTCCCACCAGATAAATCAACCCAGTCATCCCCACCACATAGGGCAGCAAGCAGACAATGAATAATAAAACGGTATACAGCAAAATAGCGCTTTTGGTAAAGTCGATGCCATGCGTCACAGGCAGCATCGGCATATTCACTTTGGCATAATCATCACGCCGGTGGATCGCTAACGCCCAGAAATGAGGCGGCGTCCAGGTAAAAATGATCATCACCAGCAACAAGGCATAGCCATGCAAGCTGCCAGTAACCGCTGTCCAGCCCAAAAGGGGTGGCATGGCACCGGCTAAACCGCCGATGACAATATTCTGCGGTGTGGCCCGCTTTAAGAACATGGTATAGACCACCGCGTAGCCAAACAAACTGAGCAAGGTCAGCCAGGCTGTTAACGCATTCACGCCCAGATACAACATCACAAAGCCAAGACCCGCCAGGATCAAAGCAAAACCGATGGCTTGTGTCGAGCTAATGCGACCTTTGGCTACCGGACGACTATGGGTGCGCGCCATCTTGGCATCAATTTTCTGATCAACCACATGATTCAAAGTAGCGGCTGCAGCTGAAAGCAAACCAATTCCGACAGTGGCTAATAACACCACCCAGATATCGGGTAAGATTGGGCTGGCCAGCATCATACCAACCCAGGCGGTGAGTACCAGCAAGGCCACGACTTTTGGCTTGGTCAGCTCCAAATAGTCCCGCCACTGCGCAAAACCAACCCGGCTTGCCTGTTTTGCTATCGCCATCAGTGGATCTCCTGTTGCTTGGTTCGGTGGCGCAGTTGGTACAAAATCACCACCATGCAGAG